>JALYOB010000190.1 GCA_030857085.1 Acidobacteriota bacterium
GCACTCCAGACAGACGGCCCGACGCTTGCAGTGTTGCGCCCGGCTAGACGCATGGCAGGCTCCGACGTCATCTCGACCAAAGGCGGCAAACACGACCGCAGGCGCGGATTTCCGCCCGGCGCACGTCCTGTCGCCGACGACGAAATCGTCACCACGGTCCCCGTCCCGCCGCGCACCGTCGCCACCAGCAACCCCGGCGATGACCTCGTGCGCGCGATCATCCGCCACTGGCCGATCGTCGCCACCGCTGCCGCCACGCTCATGCTCCTGGGCTGGCTCTTTGCGGCCGTCCAGCCGAAACGCTATCGCGCCACCGCCATCGGCGCCGTCGCTCCGATCGTCGAGAAGCTCGACACCACCGACGTCCTCCGCGGCGTCGACGCCCTCGAACGCCGTGTCGTCGTCTCCACCGTCGCCGCGCTCGCGGCAACGCAGGCGGTGAAAATTCAGGCCGTCCCGCCGAACCAGCACGGCTACGCCATCAACGCCACCGTCGTCCCCAACACGAACCTCTTCAACGTCGACGTCGAAGGAAGCGATCCGCGCGTCGTCGCGGACGTGGCCAACCGAGTGCCCGCGATCCTCGCTCCCACTGCGACGGCGATGTACAAGCTGTATCGCGTCACTCTCGTCTCCGCCGCAGTCGTTCCGAAAGCGCCGTTCCTGCCGCGCACCGGCCGTGCCGCCGCCGCAGGTCTCTTCCTCGGCCTGATCGCCGGCACCGCACTCGCGTACCTCATCGAGCGCCGCCGCGTGCAACCTGCGGCGCGCACCTGACCTGATCGCCCCGAGACGCGGGCGCGCGAGCGGAACCGCACCATGAATCCCGACACCCGCCGAACGCTGCTCCGACACGCACTCGCGATCGATCTCATCCTCGTCGCGTCCGGCGTGGCGATGCTCGCGCCTTCGTCGCCGCTCCTCGTGCTCCTCGCGTTCATCGGCGCAATCGCCGTCGCGGCGTGGTACAGCGAAGAAGAAGCGGGCCTCGCCGCGACCGCCTACGGCGTCGTCACACTTTCTCTCTTCTTCACCGACATCGTCGACGTCGGCACCCTCACCGCGTTCGCTGCGACCGGCGCGTTCGTCTCGACATTCTCCCGCGCCGCGCGGCGCATTCGTCAGGCCGATGCCGCAGCAACGGTCGAAGCACCCGTCGCCGAAGCAGCAGTCGAACCCGCTGCAGCGCAGGTGCCGAAACCCTTCGGCCTCGGCCTTCCTCTTCTCGTGTTCGTTCTCTACGCCGACATCTCCGAAGTGCTGATGAAGCGCTATCCGGTGCCGTCGCTGCTGCGGCCTCTGATCGTCTTTCTGGCGATCGTGGTCTGGCGCTCGCGCCGCGCATGCCGACCGATGAGCGCGGCCGTGCAGGCGCCGATCATCGTGCTCGTGATCTACGACATCGTCTGCTTCGCCAGCGGCGCATGGGCGCACGACATCGGCGGCGCAAATGCGTGGTTTTCCGAGGTGGTGAAGGCGACGATGATCTGTGTGCTGGCGGCGAGTCTGGCGGTGAGCTGGAGCTCGCTCAAGCGCAGCCTCATTGCACTCATCGCCACCTGCGTGGCCATGTCGTCGATCTCCATCGTTCAGGTCACGACCGGAAAATTCACCGACATCCTCTTCGGCTTCATCGCCCTCGAGCAGGGCAACATCTACGGCGACGTCTCCTCGGGACGCGCGGCCGGACCGCCGGTCTCCGATCCCAACTTTTACGCGCGCATCCTCCTCGTCTCCATCCCCCTCGCGGTCGGCCTCGCAATCGCCGCGAAAAAGCGTTCGCACAAGATCGCGTATGGCGCCGCGGCGCTGATCGTCACCGGCGGCACGCTCGTCACCTACTCGCGCGGCGCGATGCTCGCACTGGGGGCGATGTCGATGATCATGGTCTTCGCGATGCGCGTGAAACCGCGGCACGCCTTCGCCGGCGCGCTCTGTGCGCTCCTCGCGATCCCTTTCCTTCCCGAAGGAATGAAGCAGCGCTTCCTCACCGTCGGCTCCGCTGTGCCGGGCGAGACGAACGAACGCGTCGACAGCTCGGTTGCCAAACGCAGACTGCTCATGGGCGTTTCGCTGCTGATGTTCGACGAGCATCTCCTCACCGGCGTCGGCTCGGGCAACTTCGCCGAGCGCTACTCCGAATACGCGCCGCGCGTCGGCATGGCGCAGCGCGACTACGGCGTGCCCGGCAATCACGAGTTTCCGCACGGCCTCTACTTCGAGCTCGCCGCCGAAAACGGTTTGCTCGGACTGAGCACGTTCATCGGTGCCGCGGTCGCAGCATGGCTGGTCTTGCTACGCGCGCGACGCGAGCTGCTCGCGCGCGGCGAAGATGGCCGCGCCGCGATTGCCAGCGGCGTCGGCGTCGCCATCGCGGGCTACATGCTCGCGAGCGTCTTCCTGCACGAATCCCATGTCCGCTATTACGGCCTCTACCTCGGACTCGCCGTCGCCGTGGCGCGATTGAGCCGCGGCGTCGCCGCCGTCGATGAAGCCGCACCCGCGGAGCTCGCGGCATGACCGCGATCGACGCGCCGCAGAACCTTCCCGCGACAGGTCCTCGCATGCGCGGCGCGGTCGCAGTGCTCGTGCGCAGCAGCAACGAGCAAGTCACCGCATGCGTCTCGGAGATCGAACGCCGCGGCCACGCCGTCACCGTGATCGAAGCGCCGCCGCTTTCGATCGACTCCATTCGCGCGACGCTCGTCCGTCTCCGCCGCGCGCCGATTCGCACTTCGCTCTTTCTGCTGCGCCATCCGCGCATCGGACCCTGCTCGATTTATCTCGCCGATCTTCTCCCGCGCCTCGGCGTCGCGCACGTGCATTCGTTCCTCGAGCCGGCCATCACCGCCGCGACGAACATTCATTGCACCTCGTCGATGAAAGCCACGGTCGATGACGTGCTGCAGGCGCTCGAATCGCACGACGGTCCTCGCTCCGCTGCGCTCGACGAGATCGGCACCGCCGACTGGAACCGCCTCGGCGCGCGCTTGCTGAGCGTGCAGCGTCTGCACGAACGCGCCGCATCGATCGTCGCGGAGATCGCGATCAGCGACGGAGTAACCCGCCGCAACGTCGTTCTCAAAAAACAGCGCGAAGGTCCGAACGATCCGCGCCCTTCCGCCGAAAGTGCACGCATCGAGTACTCGGTGCTCAGCGCGTTGCGCGACTCGATGACCGAGACCGTCGAGGGCGTGACGTACTCCGTTCCGCGCGCGTTGATCCTCGACGAAAAGCACGCGACCGTGGTCATGGAACGCGCGGCCGGAACGCCGCTCGATCGCATCATCAGCCGCGAGCGCCGCCGCCGCACGCCCGAGGAACTCGAAGTGCCGCTGCGTCAGGCGGGCCGGTGGCTGCGTCTCATGCAACAGCACACGCGCTCGGACGAAGACGGCCGCTACATCCTCACCTCGCTCGTCCACCTCGCGCTCACCGATCTCGACGAGATTGCGAAACGCGACGCGGGTGTGCGCAAGAAACGGGGACGCATCATCGATCACATCCACTCGCTCGAAACGTGCGTCGCGAACGGACCGCTGCCGGTGGTCGGACATCACGGCGACTTCTGGCCGGGCAACGTCTTCATCGCGCCGGCATCCGTCGAGGTCATCGACTTTGAAGGATTTCGCGAAGGGCTGCCGCTCGAAGACGTCGTCTATCACCTCTCCTATCTCGAACTGCTGCCGCTCGCATCGCGGCAGTATCCGAACATGGAGCGCGCATTTCTCGCCGGATTCGAGGGCGACGAGCCGGTCGATCCCGCGGCGCTGCGTCTCTTCCGTCTCATGCACGCGATCCGCACGGTCGAAAAAATGGCACACGAATCGAAATCGTCGATCCGGTCGCGGATCGTGCATCGCACGCTGCGCAACATCATCATGAGGAGTGTTCGTTGAGCGTTGGACGGAAGACGGCACGCGCCGCGGCGTGGGCATTCATCTCGACCGCGGGCGGCAAGGCCGTCACGCTGGTCGGACTCGCGCTGCTGGCGCGGCTGCTCGCGCCGAACGAATTCGGCCTGCTCGCGTTCGCGATGGCGTACATCACGTATGCCGAGGCGATCGGCGATCTGGGCAGCGGCGTGGCGCTGGTGTACTGGCCCGATCGGCGCGAAGACGCATCGCAGGTCACGTTCATCATCAACGCGGTCGGCGGCGTCGCATGGTGTCTCCTCACGCTTGCGATCGCGCCGTACGTCGCCGAGTTTTTTCACGCGGAGAACGGCGCCGCAATCGTCCGCGTCCTCGCCTTCAGCTTCATCATCAAGTTCCTCGGCAACACGCATGACGCGCTGCTGCAGAAGGACCTTCGCTTCCGCGCGCGCCTGATTCCCGATCTCGCGCTGGCGATCGTCAAAGCCATCGTCTCGCTCGCGCTGGCGTGGTACGGCTGGGGCGCGTGGAGCCTCGTGTACGGACATCTGGCCGGACTCGCCGCACGCACGATTCTCGTGTGGATCGCATCGCCGTGGCGTCCGAATCTCACCTTCCCCCGCGACCTTTTCAAGCCGATGCTCGCGTACGGGCGCGGCATCATCATCATCAACGTGCTCGCCGCAGTCGGTCATCACGCCGACATCGCCATCGTCGGCCGCTACCTCGGCACGCGCGAGCTCGGCCTGTACCAGATCGCAAGCAAAATCCCGGAGACGACCGTCGTGGTGCTGTTGTGGGTGCTGAGCAAAGTGCTCTTCCCCGCCTTCGCCAAGATGCATGCGGAAGGAGCGTCGATGCGCGTTGCGTACTTGCTCTCGACGCGCTACATCACCGCGCTCACGATGCCGACCGCGATCGGAACGTTCGTCCTCGCGCGGCCGATCATCCAGACCTTCTTCGGACCCGCATGGAGCTCGGCCGCACCGGTGCTGGCCGCGCTCGCCATTTACGCGGGGCTGCGTTGTCTGAGCACGAACGCAGGCGACATTCTCAAAGCGACCGGACGCGCTCCGCTGCTCGCGCGATTGTCGTGGCTGAAGACCGGCCTCACCGTTCCCGCATTGCTCATCGGCGCGCAATTCAACAGCGTCGCCGTCGCCGCGTCTCTCGGATGTGTTGCGGGATTCACGACGCTGCTCACGCTCTACGTCGCCGCACGCGAAGTGCGTCTCAAACTGACGCAGCTCGCGGCTGCATTCTTCCCCGGCACCGCGGCCGCCGGATCGATGGCTGCGCTCGACTTCGTCTGGCTGCGCTTCACCAGTGACTACGCGCCGGTCGTACAGCTCGCGGGCGGTGTGCTCATCGGCGCGATCGTTTATCTGGTGATGCTCGCGCTGCTGGATCGCGAGCTGATCAACGGCGTGCGGCGGCACATTGGCGGCGCGCGCGCGGCGTTCGGACACAGCGCTTGATCGGCGAGATCGACCGCTTCGTTCTTCCGCTCGACGCGCCGCATACGCTCCGCTACTTCTACGACGCTCTCTTCGTGCCGCACGGCATGCGCGAACGCATGCACAAACTGACGCGCCGCAAACCGCGACCTGTGCAGGACGACAGCGCGCGCGAGCTCTTCGCGATGTTAGGCGCGCGTGCGAATCGCGCCGCAACGTCGATCATCCTGCGCGACTACCCCGACAGCGACCGGCAGCGCACGATGGCCTTTCTGTTCGAGCGCGACGCACGCACGCCGTACGCGATTGCCAAGGCGCAGCGCACGCCCGCCGACCCACGCTGGTCGTTGCGCAACGAGGCCGATGCAATGGAACGCGCACGCGCGGCGCTGCCGCCCGAGCTGCGCCGCAGCGTTCCGGAAGTGCTCGCGAGCGAGTCGCACGGCACGTCGGAGTTGCTGGTGATCGAAGCGCTCCCCGGACGCTCCGCCTACATCGACATGCAGGCCTCGTTCGTCCCGTGGCGTTATGTCGACGCCCACTTTGCCGCGGCATCGCGATGGCTCGCCGACTTTCATCTCGCCACGCGCAGCAACGAGCTCTCCGCATCGCACGGCGACTTCTGGGCCCGCAACTTCCTGCATGACGGCAACTCGATCGCAGTCGTCGACTGGGAAAACTTCACCCTCGACACCCCGCCCCACGTCGACCTCTTTCACTACCCGCTCACCTACGGCCTGAACTACGCCGGCGCACGCCTCCGCCGCGTCGCACCCGAGCGCGCATTCACCCGCACCTTCATCGCCCCGACGCGCGTCTCACGCGCGGTACGCCGCTACCTCGCCGACTACGCCCAGCGCACGAACACCCCCCTCGCCTCCCTCCTCCCCGCCTTCCGCACTTACCTCGAGACCGAAGGCACGATGGGCGTCGCCCGCCCCCAGCCGGGAACGCGCTTGCTGCCGTGGCAGCAGTTTCTGGCGATGATCGATGGGGCGAGGGGAAGCGTTTTTACGGGGTGAGTTCCTCGGAGTTCCTCGGGTTCCTCGGAGTTCCTCGGTTCCTCGGGTTCTTCCTACGGACCGAGTGCTAACGCGTCCGAGGTACTCCGAGGTCCTCCGAGGTACTCCGAGGTACTCCGAGGTCCTCCGAGGAACTCCGAGGAACTCATCCCGGGCGCGAATTCTGCTCAACGCGCTTCCAGTGAAGATCGCGTACATCGAACCCGCCGGCAAAGGCGGCATGATCCATTACGCATTTCAGCTTTGCCGCGCCCTGCAGGCCGAGGGGGCGGACGTCACGCTGATCACCGACGAGAACTACGAGCTCGAAGAGCTCGAGCATCCGTTCCGGCTCGATCGCGCGATGTCGCTGTGGGACCCGAAACCGGAAGGGCGCATTTCGACCGCGTGGTGGGCCGTTGCCTTTCGCAAACTGCGTCGCGTCGGACGCGCGCTGCGCTACTACCGCGAATGGCTGCGCGTCGGAAAACGGGTCAAAGCGCTCAATGCCGATCTCGTGCTCTTAGGCGACGTCCGCTTTCCCTTCGACATCATTCCGCTCATGCGTCTGCGCAGCGCGGCGAAGCTCTTCGCCGACATCTGCCATAACGTCCACCCGTTCGTGCAGAGCGGCGGCAAGTCCGCCGGTCTTTTCGCGCGCTCGCGCTGGCGGCGCGTTTTCTACCGGCGCATCTATCACCTCTTCGATCTGGTCTTCGTCCATTTCGACCGCAATCGCAAAGAGTTCATCGAGACGTTCGGCGTGCCCGACAAACGCGTCGGAGTGATCGTGCACGGCAACGAAGAAATCTTTCGCGATCTCCGCACGCCCGGCGTCGACGCCGCGTCGCTGCGCAAGCGCGCAGGACTTGCTCCCGACGAGCTGGTCGTGCTCTTTTTCGGCACCCTCTCCCGTTACAAAGGCATCGACATCCTGCTCGAGGCGTTTCCGCGCGTGCTCGAAAAAGCAAAGGCGCGGCTGGTGATCGTCGGCTATCCGACTGCCGACTTTGATCTGGCCGAACATCAGGAGCTCGCGCGCCGCAACAACATCGCCGCCTCGGTGGTCTGGATGCCCGAATACGTCGCGTCGGGCGACATTGCCGCGTGGATGGAGCTCGCGTCGGTAATCGTGTTTCCGTATCGCGACATCTACCAAAGCGGCGCGCTGCACGTGCCGCAGACGTTCGGCGTGCCGATCGTCGCGAGCGCCATCGGCGCGATGCAGGACGTGATCGAGAACGAGGTCTCGGGCCTCCTCGTGCCGAAGGAAAACGCGCCCGCGCTGGCCGAGGCGCTCATCCGCCTCCTCACCGACCGCGACCTCGCCTCCCGCCTCGGCTTCCGCGCCGCCTCCGACGCGCAAGGACGCTTTTCCTGGCGCACGATCGCCCGAACGATCCTCGACCGCGCCTCGGCTGCGATGTGAAGGACCGACCAGAGGCCTCCGGCGGCCGGGGGCACGGCCCCCGGACCCCGTCTGCAGGCCTAGCCTCCGCGACGGGCCTGCTTCAAATTCGCACGAGTGTCGCGGAGGCTGGGCC
>JALYOB010000639.1 GCA_030857085.1 Acidobacteriota bacterium
ACGCACAACAAGGAACACGGACAACGGACAACGGACAACGGATAACCGACAACCGACAACCGACAACCGATACCCGATAACCGCCAACCGACAAGCAACAACCAACAACCAATAACCAAACCCAGCCCCCCACGTACAACCGACCGGAGACAACATGAACGCCGACGGCACGATCATCCGCATGGACAACATTCGCAAGGTCTACGACACCGGCAAGGTGAAGGTGGAGGCGCTCAAGGGGATCGATCTCGAGGTCGCGCCGGGCGAGTTCGTCGCGATCGTCGGGCCGTCCGGCTCCGGCAAGTCGACGCTGATGAATCTCCTCGGCTGCCTCGACACGGCCACCGAAGGAACGTACGAGATCGGCGGCGACAATGTCGCCGGCGTGACGCGCGATCAGCTCGCGGAAATCCGCAATCGGCGCGTCGGATTCGTCTTCCAGAGCTTCAATCTCTTGCCGCACCTGAGCGCGCTCGAAAACGTCGAGCTGCCGATGCTCTTCGGCGGCGTTTCGCCGAAAGAGCGCCGCGCGCGCGCAACCCAGCTGCTCGAAAAAGTCGGCCTCGGCGAACGGCTCGACCACAAGCCGACCGAGCTCTCCGGCGGCCAGATGCAGCGCGTCGCCATCGCCCGCGCGCTGGCGATGAACCCCGACATCCTCCTCGCCGACGAGCCGACCGGCAACCTCGACACGAGCTCCGGGACCGACATCATGTCCATCTTCAACGAGCTCTGGAAAAGCGGCCGAACGCTGGTCATCATCACCCACGACCCCGCCCTCGCCCGCCGCGCCAGCCGCGTCGTGGAAATCCGCGACGGACGGATTACGAGCGATACGAGGAACGAAGTGGCGGCCTGACGCTCGTCCCATCGCATCCGCCGCGCGTCCCAGGCCGTACTCGTTTCACGCGCGACGTCACTAACGTCGCGGGCGATGAAACACCCACTCCTCGCCGCAACCGTCTTCGCTCTCGTCGCACTGAACTGCCGCGCCGCCGACACGGCACCGCTCGACACCGCGGCCGTCGATCGCTACCTCACGCGCGCGGTGCCATTCGGCTTCTCCGGCGCGGTGGCGGTCGTCGATGGCGGCAAGATCGTCTTCGCGCGCGGCTATGGCTTCGCCGATCGCGCGAACAAGGTCCCGTTCACCGACGAGACGTTCTTCGACGTCGGCTCGATCGTGAAGACGTTCACCGGCACTGCGATTCATCAGCTGATCGAGCAGAAGAAAATCTCCCTCGACGACACGCTCGCGCGCTTCTTCCCTGACGTTCCGGAAGACAAGAAGAACATCACCATCGCGCAGATCCTCACGCATACAGCGGGCCTTCCGACGTACAGCGGCGAGGACTACGAACTGGTGAACCGCGAGGAGATGGTGCGGCGCACGTTCGCTGCGAAGCTCACCTCCACCCCCGGCACGAAGTGGGCGTACTCGAACACCGGCTACAGCGTGCTCGCTGTCCTCGTTGAAAAGCTCACCGGGGAATCGTTCGAAGCGTACGTGAACGAACACCTCATGAAGCCGTCCGGGCTCGCGCACACGGGCTACACGATTCCGAGCTGGTTCGGCCGCACCATCGCCCACGGCTATCGGAAAGGCGTCGATGACGGCACGCCGCTCGACAAAGCGTGGTTCGGCGACGGACCCTCGTGGACGCTGCGCGGCAACGGCGGCTTTCTCTCGAACGTGAACGAGCTCGCGCGGTGGGCGATCGCATTTCGCGGCACGTCGCTGCTCTCCGCTGAAACGCTCGCGCGCGCACTGGAGCCGCGCATCGACACAGGCCGCACGGCCGGCGAGCAGATGGCGTACGGATGGTTTTTTGAACAAGCCCCGCAAGGACGGCTCGTCTCCCACTCCGGCGGCAATCCCTATTTCGGCACGAACCTCCGCCGCTACATCGACCGCGACGTGGCGATCGTCTTCACGACCAACGACGTCTCCGCGAACATGAACCCGTACGAGAAGAACGTCGCCGCGCTGCTCTTCGGCGCTACCAACATCGCCCTGCCGCCCGAGGTCACGGCGAACGTCGATCTTGCGAAATTCGCTGGCCACTATCGTCTGCCCTCGGGACGCGAGCTCGAGCTGCGTTTCACGAATGGTCAACTCGTTGTGGATCCGAAGGCCGCCGCGGAGGTCGTGGCCCTCGTTCGCCCTGCCGGCGCGCTGACGACACCGCGCGCGCAGGAAGTCGAGCGCGCGGCGAAAGCGGCATTCACCGGCGTCGGCAAAGGCGATCTCGCGCCGCTGCTCGCGACGCTCGTCGCGGATGCACCTCCGCAGGGAGAGAAAGACTTCTGGGCGGAATGGCTGACTGAACGACAGAAAGAGCTGGGCGCGTTCGTTTCCGCCACCCCGCTGTGGACACTGCAGTCGAAGGACGAGCTGCACACGACCGTGTTCATGCAGTTCCAGAAAGGAGCGGAGATCGTACGGTGGGAACAGCGCCCGAACGGCACGTACGCGCAAGCGTTTCCGCCGCGCCGGCTGCCGCTGCTGTATGGACTCGCGGCCGCGTCGCCGGCGGAGCTCGTCGTCTGGAACCCGCTCCTCGGCGCATCCGCCCGCATTCGCGTCGACGGGGGCGCCCTCGTCTTCGACGGCGTACGGGCGGAGCCGATGCGCTGACGCGCATCCTTCTTGCTCCACCTCCTCCCGGAGGGTTGTTTTCATGCGTCGTCGTGTTTCGCTCGTTGCCGTTCTTCTGCTCGCCGTTGCCTGCGGCTCGACTCAGATGGGCCGCCGTCCGGCGGGTTTTGCCCAGCCGGACATCCAGGTCCAGCCGGTGGGGAATCTCTTCTTCGGCAGCGGGTCGACCGCGCCGATTTCGTTCGATGTCGAGATCTTCAATCGCGCCTCGAGCGCGCTGACCGTGCGCGAGATCGAGATCACCACCCCGACCATGGCGCAGTGGACCGTC
>JALYOB010000191.1 GCA_030857085.1 Acidobacteriota bacterium
CCGGGTACTGCGGCTTGGTGGCGTGCGTGAAGCGGGGGACGACGTCGAGCGATGCAACGTCGACGACGTCGCCTTCACGCACGGACGCGGCCTGCTGCAGCTGCGCCGGAGCGCTGACGGCGGGCTGCTGTTGCGGCTGCACGACCGCGGGCGTCTGCTGCGCGGGCACCGGAACGGCGACGCGCGGCGTCGCGTCCGCGACCTGCTCCGCGCGTGTGTCGCGGCGCTGCTGATCGAGCTGCGAGGCGGTCACGCTCGGGGCGTCTTCCTGCTGCGCAACCTGCGGCTGCGCGGGCGCGGAGAGGACGGGCGCATTCTTCGACTGCTTCTGTTTGAGCTCGGCCATGAAGTTGTCCTGCAACTTCATCATCTCGGCTTGCATCCTGAGGCGGACGGCCTCTTCGAATGCTTTCTTCTGCGCTTCCGGATCGGCTGACGTCGTCGCTGCCGCGGTCGCGGGCGTCGCGTTGACGGCGATGGGCTCGGAGATCACGCGCGGCGCAGGCGCGGCGGCCGGCTTACCGAGAAGCTGTGCGGCGGCGACCGGCTGCGCGGACGGCTGTGCGCCCGTCTTGCCGAGCATCATGAACGCGCCGCCGCCAATCGCGGCCACGGCCAGAGCGCCGACGGCGAACAGAGGCGCTTTGCTCCGCTTCGGCGCGGCGGCATTCGCGAACATCGCCGCGGCAGGAGCGGCTGCAGGCGCGGCGGCGGCTGCGATCGGCATGGGCGGCGCGACCTTCGGCGCCTCGAGATACGGCGCGATCGCGACCTTCGCTTCCTTCTCGCGATCGGCGGTCTCGCTCTCCATCTCTTTCTTGAGAAGGCTGCTGAGGTAGAAGGCGAGATTGAACGTCGTCGCCGAGTATTTGCCGCTGTTGGCGAGCGCGGTGATGGCCTGCTTCATCTCGCCGATCGACGCGTAGCGCATCGACGGGTCGATGTTGAACGACTTGTCGAGGATGACGCGGATGTCGTCGGGGACGTTCGCGCCGTTCATCGTCTTCGCCGCGCGCACGGCGGCCATGAAGGCGCTCGCCGTCGCGGCGTCAGGCGGCTCCTGCCCGGTGACGAGGAGGAAGAGAATCGCACCCATCGAATAGACGTCGGTGTGCTTCTGCGTCTGTCCAGAGGTGCGGTATTCGGGAGCGAAGTAGCGGCCGATGTCGGCGCTGACGGCAGCGTCCGCGAGCGAGGCGATGAGCGCGCCGCCGAGCTGCTGGCCGGCCACGCGAATCTCGCCGTCGTCGGAGATCCAGACGAACTGCGGGACGAGCGCGCCGTGCGAGAGACGGTTGCCCGTGGTGTCGCGCAGGTCGGCCATCGTGGCGAGCGACAGCGCGATTTTCTCGGCGATGACGATGGCCTGATCGAGCGGCAGCGGATTCGGCTGCACGTCCTTGCCGCCGCGCGCGCGATCGATGATGTGACGAAGCGACCGGCCGCCCGCGTACTCCCAGGCGAGGTAGGGAACGCCGTCCGTGACGCCTGCCTGCTGGTCGCGCACGAACGACGTGCCGGTGATGCGCGGCAGGATCTGCGAGACCGCCTGCGCGTTCGCAGCAACCGCATCGCGGCGCCCGCCGGTCAGGCGGCGCAATGCAACGGTCGGCCCGAGCTGACCGCTCTCGATCCGCCCCGCACGCCACAAGTCTCCCAGGGCGTCCGATTCGAGTTTCTTGAAAAGAATGTACGACCCGAACTGTTCGTACGGCTTGTTGCGCACGGCCATGATGTGTCCTGGACCCCCGAGTTATTTTGTGGAGCGAACAGGATACACGGTTTTGTAAATTCTTGGTTGTCGGTTGTCGGTTAGCGGTTGTCGGTTGTCGGTTAGCGGTTGTCCGTTCTCCGTTGTCCGTTTGGGGCGGTGGGTTGCCGCGGCTACGCTCCGCCCTCAACGGATAACGGACAACGGACAACGGATAACCACCGACAACCGACAACCGATAACCGACAACCGACAACGCTACCGCCCCTCCGCCCGTCTCTTATCCCTGAAATACTGCCTCTGATACTTCTCCACGTTCGCGTTGTGCTCGGCCGCATTCGTGGAAAACACGTGGGAGCCGTCGTTTTTGGCGACGAAGTAGAGGTAGGGCGTCGTGGCGGGGGCGGCGGCGGCGCGCAGGGAGGCGAGACCGGGGTTGGCGATCGGACCGGGCGGGAGGCCGGGGGATTTGTAGGTGTTGTACGGCGACGGCATCTGCAGGTCGGCTTTGCGGATGTTGCCGTTCCAGCGTCCGGCGAGCTTCATCGCATAGATGACCGTCGGATCGGCGCCCAGCAGCATGTGCCGGCGCACGCGGTTCATGTAGACCGACGCGACGATCGGCCGCTCCTGCGGCAGCTGCGCTTCCGTCTCCACGATCGAGGCGAGCGTCACCGTCTGATGCGGCGTGAGGCCGGTCGTGATCGTGGCCAGCTCGCCGCCCCAGTGTTTGCGGAAGTTGTCGACCATCGCTTTCACCACGGTCGATGCAGGCGTGCCGGGATCGAATTTGTACGTGTCGGGGAAGAGATAGCCTTCGAGCGATTCGGCATCGGGCGCGATGTCGCGAACGAGATCCGGCTCGCCGGTCAGCTTCTCCCACTCCTCCTCGGTGCCGAGGTGTTCGGCGGCGAAGATCTTCCCGACGGCGAAGCGATCGAGTCCCTCGCGCACGGTGATCGAGCGCAGCACGACCTCGCCCCGTACGAGCTTGTCGATCACGCTCACCGCCGACATCGCCTTGTCGAATTCGTACACGCCCGCTTTGAGCGAATCACGGCCGCGCAGCACCTTCATGTAGATCAGCGGGATCCACTCGTCGCGCAGCACGCCTTTTTTCTGCAGCTGCTGGAGGATCGTGGCGGTGCGCTGGCCGCGTTTCACTTCCACGCGCACGGTCGGCGTCGTGAAGCCTTTGTACGGCGTCCGGACGGCGTGCCAGAGAAACACCGCCGCGCCGATGCCGAGGAGGATGGCGAAGATGGCGATGGTGAACAGCGACTGCACGACTTTGCGGCAGCCGCCGCGAGCCGCTCGATTGTTTTTACCGCGTGCTATGAGGACCTCCCGCTTGCCCGCTCATCGAGGTACGACTGCAGGATGACGGCGGCAGCGTGCATGTCGATGTCCTTCTGAGCCTCGCGACGAGTGCGGCCCGACGCGCGAAGCCGTTCGGACGCTTCGACCGTCGAGAGACTCTCGTCCCAGAGCACCACCGGTTTGCAGGTTTTCTGCCGCAGCGCCTCGGCGAAATCGCGGTACTTCTGATCGTTCGCGCTCGCATGGGTGCGGCGGGGGATGCCGACCACAAATTCACCCGCTTCGAGCTCGGTCGCGAGCCGCTCGAGTTTCGCCACGACGTCGCCCTCGTTGCGCATCACCGAGTGCGGCGTGGCAACGATGCCGGAGTCGCTCACCGCGATGCCGATGCGCCGCGCGCCGAGGTCGATTCCGATCACCACGCGCGGATTGTATGATGCCGCGGTCCAGCGAGGCCCCTCATGAAAAACTTCAATCTCGACGCGATTCTGGAGGCGATGCTCAAGGTCTCGGATCGCGTCTCCGACCTCAACTTTTCGGTGGGACGCCCGCCGCAGGTCGAGGTCGACGGGCAGCTCGTTCCGGTGACGTTTCCGGGGCTGCCGCGCCTCACGCCGTTCCAGACCGAAATGATCGCGATGCACATGCTGCGCGGCGATCGCGAACTGACGCGCACGCTGATGTCGAACGGGTCGGTCGATCTGTCGTATTCGATTCCGCAGAAGACCCGTTTTCGCGTGAACATTTTCTCGCAGCGCGGCACGTACGCGATCGTGCTGCGCGTCATTCCGGAAGGCATCCCGACGCTCGCTTCGCTGAAGATGCCGGATGAGCTGTACAACGTCTCCCGTCTCAAGAACGGCATCGTGCTCGTGACGGGGCCGACCGGCTCGGGCAAATCGACCACGCTCGCGGCGATCATCAATCAGATCAACCAGGAGCAGGCGTACCACATCATCACCATCGAAGATCCGGTCGAGTACATGCACCGGCATGCAAAGTCGACGGTGAATCAGCGCGAGCTCGGATCGGATACGAAGACGTTCTCCCTCGCGCTGCGCGCGGCGCTGCGGCAGGCGCCGAAGGTGATTCTGATCGGCGAGATGCGCGACGTGGAGACGATCGAGATCGCGATGGAAGCGGCGGAGACGGGGCATCTCGTGTTGTCGACGCTGCACACGATCGATGCTGCGAAAACGGTCGATCGCATCGTCGGCGTCTTCCCGAAAGATCAGGAGCCGCAGATCCGCACGCGTCTGTCGCAATCGTTCCGCTACATCATTTCGCAGCGCCTCCTGCCGAAAGAGGGCGGGGGCCGCATCGCGGTGCTCGAGGTGCTCAAGTCGACCATGCGCACGCGCGACTACATCGTCAAAGGGGAGACGGAAGGGCGCTCGCTCACCGACGCGATGCATGACGGTCACGTCGACGGCATGCAGACCTTCGACGATCAGATCGAGAAGCTGTGGAACGCGCGCATGATCTCGAAAGAGACCGCGCTCGCGTACGCGAGCAATCCCACCAATCTCGCGCTGCGGTTGAATGACGATCCGTCCGCGCCGGAGTCGTCCGACAGCGACTCGATGCTGTCGATGCTGGAGTAGCGATGATCCGGATTACCTGCACGAATTGCCAGAAACCGCTCTCGCTCGACGAGACCAAGCTGCCGATGCGCGAGGTCGCGTTTCCATGTCCGGTCTGCAAGGCGAAGCTGACCGTCGACCGGCGCAATTTCGAGAGCGGCGAAACGGCGCCCGCCGAAAACGCACCAGCACCCGCGCCGCCGCCGCCGCAAGCAGCGCCGCAGCCGCCGTCGCAGGTCGAGGAAGACAATCACGAGGATGACTTTGGCGCGAAGGCGCTGATCGTCGGCGCGGACCATCCCGCGTTGCGTCACGCGGCGAAGCTGATCGGCTATCTGCCGGTTCATCACGCCGAGCCGGCGAAGGCGCGCGAGTTCTTCAACCAGGAACTGCCGCACGTCGTCTTTCTGAATCCGCCGCAGCTCACCGCGCCGCCGTTCGACTGGATGTCGCCGATGGTGTCGGTCGTGCCGTCGGATCGCCGCAAGACGTTTTTCATCCTCGTTGCGGACAATCTGCGCACGTTCGACGGCAACGCGGCGTTTCTTTATGGCGTGAACCTCGTCGTCGCGACCAAGGACCTGCCGCAGTTCCCGCAGATCTTCCGCGATGCGCACGCCGCGCACGAGCGGCTCTACGCCGGCATGACCGCGGTCCTGCGCGAGCGCGAAAAGCACAACGACTGAAACGCAGAAAAAACGGGCGCCGCGAGGCGCCCGTTTTCGTTGGACCGATGGTCCGGACGATTACTGCGTCTGCACGCCTTCCGGGTACATGACGAAGTTGCCTTCGCTGAAGATGATGTCGCAGTCGAAGTTGGCGGTCGTCACCGGAGCCGATGCCGTCGTCGCCGTGCTGTTTTCCTTCTTGTCGGCGCCCCACGACTTGATCGAGTAGGAGTCGCCTTCGGTCGTCACGCCGAACTTCAGCAGCGTGTTCCAGCCGTCATAGTGCGGGATCTTCTTGATGTAGGTCGGCGTGAGCATGCCGTCCATGTCCGAGATGTCCTTGTCGGCATTCGGCCACTCGAGCGCCGCACCTGCGGCGTTGTACGCGTTCACGTCCGTGGCACGCGCTTCCATCGCCGAGGCGACGGTGCGCATGTCAGCCATGGTGCGCTTCTGACGCGAACGCTGCATTGCGGTGAGAAGGTTCGGGATGGCGATTGCTGCGAGGATACCGATGATCGCGACGACGATCAGCAGCTCGATGAGGGTGAAACCTTTCTGCTTCCTGGTCATTGGACCTCCTTTGTTGAGCCTTCCAGAAGGCAATCGCGGTACCACCTCGTCTCGGCCGCTGAGTGGCAATGAACTCAATGGTTTACGTGCGTTTGGCAGGTGCGGAGAAGAGACTCTGTGACAGTTTTCGTGAGGGGGTGCTGACAAAGATTGTCAGTCGGCGCCGCGCGCCCATCGGGCGACCACGCTGCGCATGTATGCGACCCCCTCCTGGAACCAGGGAAGGCGGATCCGCTCGTCGGTGGAGTGGATCGAGAGCGACTCGAAATAGTCGACCCGGAACGGCGAGACGCCGTAGCAGATGATGCCGTGCGGCCGGAGGAACCGCGCGTCGGTCGCGGAGCGATAGAGAATCTGCAAGCCGGCCGGAACGGAGTAGCGGCGCGTCGCTTCGTCGCGCAGGATTGCGAAGAGCGGCGTCTGCTCGGTCGAGATCGGCACCGGCCCCTGTTTCGTCGTGACGTCCGCCACCCGCACGCCGAACGGCGCGACGATCTTCGCCAGCCACGCGATGCGCGCGTCGGGGTTTTCGTCCGGAAGGTTGGCCTGCTTGACGGGCATGACGAAACGCGCGCCGTTCTGCGCCGGGGCACCAGCCCACAGCGCGTTCTGCGCGAGATCGCGATATGGCGCGGGCAAACGCCAGAATTGTCCTGTGGCAATCGTTCGCTCGATGTCTTCGAGGTAGGGCCGGTAGGCCATGCGCGTCGGCGCAATCACACGGAAGTACCGCGCGACTTCCGGCAGCACGCGCTCCGCTTCGCGCGGAAACATGTACGGCTCGAGCGCGAATCGCGCGCGCCGCAATGAGTCGAGATCGGGTCCTTCGAGCGTGAGCTCGACCAGCTGCTTGCCGCCCGTCTCGATTCCAAAGTACGTCATCCGCTCGCGCACCATCTCCGTGATCCCACCCTCGGTCACGCCGTACTGCACGTCCGCAAAGATGTCTTTCCGGTTCGCGAGCAACCACTGCATTCCGTACTGACTGCCTGACTCCTCGTCCGCGGTGGCGAGGAAGACCAGGTCATGCGCGGGAATCTCCCCTTTCGCGACGTCTGCAAACGCGAGCAGCTGGCAGATCGCCAGCGCCTTCATGTCGAGCGTGCCGCGTCCGAACATCTGATCGCCGGCGACGTCGCCGCCGAACGGGCGGGAGTGCCATTTGCCATTCGGCGGGACGACGTCGATGTGATGGAAGAGAAGCAACCCGCCGCCGCGCTGCTTTCCGCGAATGCGCGCGTAGACGTTGAGCCGTTGCGGTGCGGATTCGATGATTTCGGCAGGAATGCCGCGTTTCTGCAGTTGTGCGGCAACCCAGCGTGCGCCATTCGCGGCGCCGGCGGGCGTGGAGGTGTCGATGCGCACGTATTCGCGCAGCAACTCCATCTCGGGCGTGAGCGTCACCGGCTTCGGGATGTACGCGCCATCGGACCGCAATTCCTCGGACGTCTTTTCTTTCCACCAGACGATGCCGCCCGCGATCGCGGCGGCGATCAGGATGACGATCGAGGCGACGATCCACTCGTTGCGGCGCTTGCGACGCCGCTCGGCATCGGAGAGCGGCGGCATTTCAGCGCTCGCGTCTCCGCGGACGAATGCAGGCGATGCCGAGGAGGAGGAGGGTGGTGACGCCGGAGATGGCGGCGCCGCGAATGACGAGCGTGTTGCTGTAACGCATCTCCACGCGATGCCGTCCCGCAGGAACGACGATGCCCTGATATCCGAGGTTCGTGATGAGCGGCTCGACGCGCTTGCCGTCGAGGGTGACGTTCCAGTACTTGTGCGGCGTCACGCTCATGATCAGGTAGCCGCGGCCGAAACTTTCGACGTCGATCGTTGCGCGGTTCGCACTTTCGCGCACGCCGCGCACCGCACCGGGTGCAGTGGGAAACGCGTCGGCGCTGATGAAGGCGGCGCGTTCGCTGTATTTCGCGGAGGAAACTTTCGAGACGAAGTCGTCTTTGCCGGTGATCTTCACGACCTGATCGGCAAAGTAGTAGCGCGGGTAGTGCGGACC
>JALYOB010000192.1 GCA_030857085.1 Acidobacteriota bacterium
GGGGATCCCTCGACTACGCTCGGGATGACAGAGAGGCGCTACCGCGTCGACCGATATTCGTCCAGCGCCACCCGCAACACCTCCACCGCCCGCCTCAGATCATCCTGATTGAGCACGTACGCAATGCGCACTTCGCTCTTGCCTAACGGCGAGGCATAGAAGCCGCTCGCGGGGGCGAGCATGACGGTTGCGCCGTCGTGCTGGAAATCGGAGAGCAGCCAGCGGGTGAAGCCGTCCGCGTCAGCGATCGGCAGGCGGGGCATGCAATAGAACGCCCCTTCCGGCTCGCGCAGTTCCACGCCCGGAATGGACATGAGGCCGGAGTAAAGAACGTCTCGGCGGCGGCGGTATTCGCTCACGATGCCGCTCGTATATTCGTCGCCCAACGACTCCGCGCCGACGGCGATGAATTGCGCCAAACCCGGAGGCGACAAGCGTCCCTGCGCCATGCGCAGGCAGGCGTCATAGACTTCGGCGTTGCGCGTGACCAGAGAGCCGAGGCGGATGCCGCAGGCGCTGTAGCGCTTGGAGAGACTGTCGACGACGATCACCAGATCGTGCATCTCCGGCAATTCGAGCGCACTGATGGCGCGGCGATCGTCATAGACGAACTCGCGGTAAACCTCGTCCGAAACGAGGAAGAGGCCGTGATCGCGACAGAAGCCGGCGATCATGTCCAGCTCCTCGCGGGTATAGACCGTGCCGGTCGGATTGCTCGGATTGCAGATGATGACCAGACGGGTGCGCGGGGTCAGAGCCTTTTCGAAAATGTGCCGCGGCGGAAGATGAAAGCCGTCGCGATTGCGGCTCGTGACCGGCACGAGGTTCAGCCCGGCCATGGTCGCAAATGCTTTGTAATTCGCGTAATACGGCTCGACCACCATCACGTCGTCGCCTTCGTTCGCACAGGCGAGGAAGGAGAAGAGAATGGCTTCGCTGCCGCCGGTGGTCGCCAGGATCTGACCGGGCGCCAGATCGAGTCCGAGCCGCCGCTCGTAATAGCCATGCAGGGAGCGCAGAAACTCGGGCGTGCCACTCGACGGCGAATATTCGAGGACTTTGTGCTCGATCTGCTTGAGCCGGTCGCGCATGCAGGCGGGCGTCTCGATGTCGGGCTGCCCGATGTTCAAATGTAATACGCGCGTCCCCCTCGCCTTCGCCGCCTCGGCCAATGGCGCCAGGCGACGGATCGGGGACGCAGGCATCTCATGCGCGCGCCGGGACACACCCGGCGCACGCCGTGTTGCAAGCTCAGGGGTAGACGTCATTACTTCTTCTTCGAGCGCTGGATCGCCGGATGGTCGGGATTCTTGCCGGGCTGTTCCGCAAGATTCTCACCGAGCTGCTGCTTATCGTCGTTCACATTCGCATGGAACTTGTCCGGTCCGTCGGTCTGCGAGCGCCCGCCGATTTTGTAGTAGTCCTGGTTTGGATTTGCTTTGCTCATGGCCGTGGTGAGTGCGAAGGCGTTGCCAGAATGAGGTTGGCGGTTATCGGTTATCGGTTGCAGGTTGTCGGTTGCCAGTTGCCAGTTGCCAGTTGCCACTTACCGCACAGTCTGCCTTCCGCGGCGACTGTCGCGGTCACTGGCAACAGGGAACGGGTCAACGGTTAACGGTTTCCAGCTCCAGTTGCCTCCGCACGAAATTCAGCACCGTCTTCTGCAGAAAATACAACGTGTTCTTCTGCGTCACCGAGTGTCTGGTCCGCGGGAGGAGCATCATCTCGAACGGCGTGCCGAGCTGCTGGAGCTCGTAGGCGAGCTGGATGGTGTTCTGGGTGTGGACGTTGTCGTCGGTCGTTCCGTGGATGAGCATGAGGTTGCCGTGCAGGTCTTTCGCGGCGAATCGCGGCGAGCTCTTCCTGTAGCCTTCCGGATTGTTCTGCGGCATGAGCAGGACGCGCTCGGTGTAGATCTAGTAGTACTCCCTAAAATAAAACAAAATCCCGCCGGCAATGCCGGCCTTGAACGTCGTGCTGTGCGTCAGCGCATACGAGACCATGAAGCCGCCGTAGCTCCAGCCGTTGATGAGAATGCGGCTGCCGTCGACATACGGCTGCTGTTTGAGCCACGCAATGGAGTCTTCTTCGTCGCGCAGCTCGCTCTCGCCGAGTTGTTTGTAGATCGTCCAGGCCGACTGTGCGCCTTTGCCGCTCGCGGAACGGTTGTCGCACATCCAGACGATCGCCCCCTCCTGTGCAATCAGCTGATTGAACAGCATGAACTGCCCGCGCCACTGATTGAGCACCTGCTGCGCGTGCGGACCGCCATAAAGGAATTGATAGATCGGGTATTTGCGCGCGGGATCGAAGTTCGTCGGGCGGATCATCAGCGCTTCCATCGGGAAGCCGTCGCGCGTCCGCACCTGCATGAATTCGACGTTCGGCAGTTCGTACTCGCTCAATGCGGCGACGCGATTCTCATCCACTACTTTGGCCACAGTGCCGTCATTGCGGTGCACGCGAATCTGATCGGGCGTACGGATGTCGCTCCACTTATCGACATACTGCGTATGCGACGCATTGAAGGTCGCGACATGCTTGCCCATCGCCTCGGAGATACGCTGCAGCCCGGTGCCATCGAGGCCGATGCGATAGACGTCCAGTCCGATGGGGCTGCGCTCGGTGCCGGAAAAGTACGCATATTGACGATCGACGCCGTGCAGCTCGCGCACTTCCCATTCGCCGCTCGTGACCGGCGCGATGAGCGTGCCGTCGGCTCGATAGTGATAGAGATGGCGGAATCCGGTGCGTTCCGACTGCCAGAGAAACGTGCCGTCGTCGAGCCAGGCAGGGCTGGCGAGCGGCTCGACCCACGCTTTGGTGGTGTCGTGAATGAGGGTGCGCGAGTCCGCGTCCGGCATCGTCACGGCATTGAGATCGAGCCAGGTCTGCTCGCGATTCTGCAACTGGTATGTGACCGTTTTCGCGTCTTTCCAGGCGACGTTCACAATGAGAAATTCATTGGCCGAATAGCGCTCGGTGTCGACTTGGGTATGTGCGCCGCCGCTGGCGGGCGTCACGAACAGCTTCACCTTCGGATTCGGATCGCCTGCCTTCGGGTAGTCGAAAAGATTGAGATCGAGGTGATACGGGATGTGATCGACCACGGTGTACTCAGGCACAGGACGTTCGTCGAGTTGCAGAAAGGCAATGCGGCGCGAATCAGGACTCCACCAGAACGCCTTCCAGATGCCGCGGCCATAGACTTCTTCCTGATAGACGTAGTCGAGTTTTCCATTGAGGATCTCTGCGCTGCCGTCTGTGGTCAGGCGGCGCTCGCGGCCATTCATGTCGACGACATAAAGGTCGTTCTTCCGCACGAACGCGACCTTCGTTCCGTCAGGACTGAACGTCGCCTCTTCTTCCTCCCCCGGCGCGCTGGTCAACCGGATCGCGGTATTGCGGCCGATCGAATAGACATAGAGATCGTCATTGGCGCTGAAGAGAAACGCGCTCTTTTTCGCATCGAAGATCAGCGCATCCGATTCGGCGGTTTCCTTCGCGTCTTCCGCGGCGATGCCTGCCTCCGTGAGCGCGGCCTGCACTTTCGAGCGATCGAAGAGCGCCCGCTCCCGTCCCGTGGTAACGTCATACACACGCCACTCGACAAAGTCGTTCTTCGCATCAGTGCGCGGCCAGACGAAGGTCTTGTCGTCGAGCCACTCGAAGCCGTTCTGCACCGCGCCACTGAACGCGATCTTTTCGGCCGGGTGATAGATCGCCTCGAGCGTGAGCCGCTTCTTCTGTGCGGCGAGGGAGGCGGTGACGGTGAGGAGGAGAAGAAGGGTTGCAATCTTGCGCGTCATTGCGCGGCGGAGCGTAGCAGAAGGGAACGTGGCGAGTGGCGGGGTAGCCGTGGCGAGTGGCGAGTGGTGAGTTGCCAGGGCGGTGTCGCCTGGGCGGCAGTGTACGGCGCGTTCGCTCGCTTGTGTCATCCCGCGCGCAGCGCGGGATCCCCTTCCCACTGGCGACGTAGCGGCTCTTCGGAAGGGATTCCGCGGAATGACCGAACACTCGCGTGACATCGCGCCCAGGCGAAACGGCCCTGGCAACTCGCCACACGCCACGCGCTACGGCGCGGCCCTCAGGCCGCGCCCATCAGCTGATTCAGCACGAACGGCAGAATCCCGCCGCTGCGGTAGTAGTCGACTTCGATCGGCGTGTCGATGCGCACGACGAGCGGCACGTCGTCGGTCGTCCCGCTGCTGCGCTTGATGCGGAGCGTCGCCGCCTGGCGCGGGCGCAACGTCCCTTCGATGCCGGCGATCTCGAACGTCTCCGTTCCGTCGAGATTCAGCGTCTGCGCGCTCGTTCCTTCCTCGAACTGCAGAGGGAGGACGCCCATGCCGACGAGATTGGAGCGGTGAATGCGCTCGAAACTCTGGGCGACGACCGCGCGGACGCCGAGGAGCTTGGTGCCTTTGGCGGCCCAGTCGCGGGAGCTGCCGGTGCCGTATTCATGGCCCGCGAGCACGATCAGCGGCGTTCCTTCTTCCGCGTAACGAATGGCCGCGTCGTAGATCGCCAGGCGTTCGTTCGACGGATAGTGAATCGTCACGCCGCCTTCCACGCCCGGCACCATCAGGTTCTTGATGCGCACGTTCGCGAACGTGCCGCGCGTCATCACGCGGTCATTGCCGCGGCGCGAGCCGTAGCTGTTGAAGTCCTGCACCTCGACGCCGTTTTCCTGCAGATAACGGCCTGCGGGAGACGTTGGCTTGATCGAGCCGGCGGGGCTGATGTGATCGGTCGTGACGGAATCGCCGAAGATCGCCAGCGGACGCGCGTCTTTGATCTCCGTCGCGGTCGCAGCCTGCGCATTCAGATCGGCAAAGAACGGCGGCTCCTGGATGTAGGTCGAGGTCGCATCCCACTCATACACGAAGCCGGTCGACGAGGGGATCTCGTTCCAGAGCGGATTCTGCTCGGCGAAATTCGAGTACATCCGGCGGAAGTCTTCGGGCGAGAGCGCCTCGCTCAATACATTGCGCACTTCGTCGAGCGTCGGCCAGATGTCGCGCAGATAGACGTCCTTCCCGGAGCCGTCCTGCCCCAGCGGCTCGTTCGACATGTCAATGTCGATGCGGCCGGCAATCGCGAAAGCGACCACGAGAGGCGGCGACATGAGGAAGTTCGCCTTGATGGACTGATGCACGCGCGCTTCGAAGTTGCGATTGCCGCTGAGCACCGAGACGCCGATCAGATCGTGCGCATTGATCGACTCTTCGATCACCGGATCGAGCGGACCCGAATTGCCGATGCATGTCGTGCAGCCATATCCAACGGTGTAGAAGCCGAGGGCGTCGAGATACTGCTGCAGACCCGACTTGCGGTAGTACTCGGTGACCACGCGTGAGCCGGGGGCGAGGGACGTTTTCACGACGCGACGCACCGACAGTCCACGCTCGACAGCCTTCTTCGCCAGCAAACCGGCGGCGAGCATGACCGAGGGATTGGAGGTGTTGGTGCAGGAGGTGATGGCGGCGATGAGCACGTCGCCGTGCTGCAGATCCGCAACGGAGGCCGGAAACTCTTCCGCCAGCTCGGCCGCGTCGACGCGATCGGGCGTCGGGCGGTTGTTCATCATCTCGTATTCCGTGAGCTCGCTCGTGTTGCGCGTGTCTTTCGGATGCGGCGTGGTGACCATCTCCTGATCGCCGCCGCCCGCATGCGCGCCCGCGTCACTGTTGACCCCGAGGCGCGCGCGAATCTTCCGCTCGATCTCCGGCGCGGTCTTGCCGTAGCCATTGGGCGGCTCGGCCTGAAGCATGTTGACGAACGTCGGCTTGAGCACGTCGAGCTCGATGCGATCCTGCGGCCGCTTCGGTCCGGCGACGCTCGCACGAACGGTGCTGAGGTCGAGCTCGAGCACTTTCGTGTATTCGATCTCCCCCTTTTTCGGGATGCCGAACATGCCCTGCGCTTTGTAGTAGTTGCGGAAGGCATTGATCTGCTCTTCGGTGCGCCCGGTGAGCGCGAGGTAGTTGCACGACTCTTCGTCGATCGGGAAGTAGCCCATGGTCGCGCCGTATTCGGGCGCCATGTTGCTGATGGTCGCGCGATCGGCGACCGGAAGCGACTCCGCGCCGGTGCCGAAGAATTCGACGAACTTGCCGACGACTTTCGCATGACGCAGAAGCTGGGTGATGGTCAGCACGAGATCGGTCGCGGTCACGCCTTCGCGCAATGCGCCGGTCAGATGCACGCCGATGACGTCCGGCGTCAAAAAGTAAACAGGTTGACCAAGCATCCCCGCCTCGGCCTCGATGCCGCCGACGCCCCACGCCACGATGCCGAGGCCGTTGATCATGGTGGTGTGCGAGTCGGTGCCGACGAGCGAGTCGGGATACCAGACGCCGTCGCGCTCGAACACGCCGCGCGCGAGGTATTCGAGGTTGACCTGATGCACGATGCCGATCTGCGGCGGCACGATGCGGAAGCCGTTGAACGCCTGCGTGCCCCACTTGAGGAACTGGTAGCGCTGACGATTGCGGCGAAATTCGATTTCGGTGTTGAGCTGGAGGGCGTCCGCGCGATTCGCGTAGTCGACCTGCACGCTGTGGTCGATGACCAGATCGACGGGCACGAGCGGCTCGATGATGCGCGGGTCTTTGCCTGCGCGTTGCGCGGCGGCGCGCATCGCGGCGAGGTCGACGAGCAGCGGCACGCCGGTGAAGTCCTGCAGGAGGACGCGCGCGACCATGAACGGAATCTCTTCCTCACGCGCGGCGGTGGCGCCCCAGTTGGCGAGCGTGCGCACGTCGTTTTCGGTGATCTTTTTTCCGTCGACGTTGCGCAGCACGGATTCGAGCACGACGCGGATGCTCACCGGGAGCTTCGACACCGGTCCGATGCCCGCCTGTTCGAGCTTGGGGAGCGAGTAGAACTGTCCGGTGTTTCCGTTGCCGAGGTCGAAGGTTTGGAGGGTGTTGAAGGTGTTGTGCGGCATTGCGGCGCGAGCATATTGGCCGCGTACAACGAGGGTCAAGCTGAAGCGCTGCGCGCAACGCCTTCCTTCGACTACACTCCCCGTACATTCGAAATGTAACGGAGGTACCCCCGATGGATCCCATTCAGACCCTCGACGCGCGGATCGCGTCTCGTCATCTGCTCGATCACCCGTTTTATCAGCGCTGGAATGCCGGCACGCTCACGGCCGATGAGCTGCGCGAGTACGCGCGGCAGTATTTTCACTACGCGATGGCGTTCCCGACGTTCGTCAGTGCGATGCACGCGAACACGGAGGATCTCGCGACGCGGCAGATGCTGCTCGAGAATCTGATCGAAGAGGAACGCGGCTCCGAAAATCACCCCGAGCTCTGGCTCCGCTTCTGCGAATCCCTCGGCCTCGATCGCGAGGAAGTGAAGCGCGGCCTCGCGAATGACGCGACGCGCACGCTCATCGCGACGATGAAGTCGCTCGCCCGCGACGGCGCGCTGCACGAAGGCCTGGCCTCGCTCTACGCATACGAGGCGCAGATCCCCGCCGTAGCCAAGGCGAAAATCGAAGGTCTCGCGAAGTGGTACGGCATCTCGTCCGATCGCGACGTCGCGTTCTTCAGCGTGCACATGGAAGCCGATGTGGTGCACTCGGAGACGTCACGCCAGATCCTGCGCGATCTCTGCGACGGCGATGTCAAAGCGGACGAAGCGAACGACGCGGCAGCGAAGACGCTGAATGCGTTGTATGGGTTCCTCGACAGCGTGACTGCTGCGAATTAGCACGACGAGGGGCCTCCGGCGGCCGGGCCACGGGCCCGGACCCGTCTGGCAGGCCAAGCCTCCGCGACACAGTTTGTTGCATTCGCACAAGTGTCGCGG
>JALYOB010000020.1 GCA_030857085.1 Acidobacteriota bacterium
GCTTTGCATCGACGTCGCGCGCGCCGCCGCCGTATGCCGCCTCGACGTACGTGCGGCAGGAGGGGATCTCGACCTCGACGCCCGCCGGCAGTGTATTGATGACGAGGTCTCCGTCGAACCCGGACAACGCCTCGAGCGGCGCATCGCCTTTGCTCGCCGTGCGATTGAAGATCGTCGCCGCGATGCCCGCGTTCTCGCACGCGACGCGCGCCGCACGCGCGGTACCGCCTGCGCCCACGATCGCCGCGCGTTGCGCATCGTGCGGCAGAAGCGCGGCGAAGCCGTCGACGTCGGTGTTGTCGGCAACGATGCGTCCGTCGAGATTCACGAGCGTGTTCACGGCGAGTGCGCGCTGCGCGTTTTCGCCGATGTCCGCATTGCGAGCGCGTGCGAACGCATACGCGTCATCTTTGAAGGGCGCAGTGACGCTGAGGCCGCAGGGCTCACCGCGCAGAAATGCGTCCGCGACTTCGCCGAAGCGTTCAACCGACGCAATCGTGTACGCGGCCGGAACGCGCTTCTCGCGAAAGAGCCGGTTGTGGATCGAAGGCGAGAGGCTGTGTCCCGCCGGATTGCCGACCACCGCAAACACATAATCCGCACGCAAGTCGCCGCGTCCGTAAATCTCCAGCGCCCGTTCGATCGTGAGCTGCCCCGGCGCGGCAATCGTATTCGCCGCGACGAATGTGAGTGCGGAGCCTTTGAACGGCGCGAGGATGCGTGAGTAGAGGCCGCGCTCGCCCATGCCGATCACCGTGGAGTTCCTCGGAGTTCCTCGGGTTCCTCGGAGTTCCTCGGAGGAGTTCAGCAGCGCGAGTAATCGCTCGTTCTCTTCGAAATTGCGCGGCGTGGCGGCGAGCTTGGTGTGCGCGCAATTGCGGCGCAGCATCTTTTCGAAAATGAGATCCGCGTCGTCGATGCCTTCGTAGTCGTGATGCGAAAGTACGGTGCGCTCGGGCACATCGATCTGCACGCCCGCGTTCCATTCGACGTCGACAAAATCGATCCCCGCGCGCATCGCGTCATCCGGGGAACTCCGAGGAACTCCGAGGAACTCCGAGGAACTCCGGTAAGTGAGAACGATCGGCTTGTCCGTTGCCGCACGGATCGCGTGCAGATCGATCGACGGAAAGCGTTCCGCGCGCACCTCGATGCCGTCGTGCTCGAGGCGCAGCGCGCGAATCGCATCGATTGCGGCGTCGCACCTTTCCTCGAGAATCGTCACGAACAACTTCACTGCGCCAGGATCTCCATCCGCTCGCGCGCGGAGGCGGAGCGGCGCGGATCGCCGTTCTGCGCCCACATGTTCTGCAGGTTCGCGAGCACGCGCGCGAGCGTCTGGCGTCCGCTCCACGCGCGCAGATGCTCGGGTGCGAGCTGCGTCGCGCCGCCGCTCACCTGATGCATCAGCTCTGCGATCTCGGGCATGGTCAGCGTCGTGCCGCCGTGGAACGGATCGACGTAGACCTCGTTCAGTTCGAACTGCACTTTCACGATGTAGTGGCCCGGCAATCCGACGCCCGCGGCGACGAAGCCGAGCTTCGACGCGACGTGCAGAAAGACGATCGAGAGCGTGATCGGAATGCCGATTTTGCGGTCGATCACTTCATTCAGATAGGCGTTGCGCGGATCGTAGTAATTCGTGACATCGCCGCGGAACTTGTCGATGTCGAAGAGCTCCGCGTGCAGATGGCCGAGGCGAAAGACGGGCGGCTCGCCGGGCGTGCAGCGTTTCTCGACACGCATGGCCAATGCATCGAGCTCGTCGAGATAGCCGGACACGTCGAGCCGCGGGTACTCCTCGAGCGCGATGAGCAGCGCGCCACGGGCTAAATTTTCGTTGGTGATCTCGCCCGCCGCGAACTCGACGAACTGGCGGCGCGCCTCGGCCGGATGAATGAGCATCGGAGCCGCAGTGTACCCTTCGCCGCGTGAAGGCCGAGCGGACGGAGGCGATCATCCTGCACACGATCCCGGCGAGGGAGCGCGACAAGATGGTCGTGTTCCTCACGCCGGAGCACGGCAAGCGCAAAGGGTGGGCGTACGGCGCGCGCGCGATTCGGAGCCGCTTCGGCGCGGGACTCGAGCCGCTCGCGAAAGTGCGTATCGCGTACATCGAACGCGAATCGGATGAAGTGGTGCGCATCGAATCGGTCGATCTCGTGCGCTCGCTGTTTCCGGCGCAACAGAATCTCGTGAGCAGCGTGGCCGCGACATACATCGCGGAGCTGGTCGACACGTTCGCGCCGGCGAACGATCCCGCGGAGCTGCTCTATCGCCTGCTCGATCGCACGACTGCCGCGCTGCTCGACAGTGTGGCGGCGTTGCCGGTAATCGCGTACGCAGAAATCTGGACGCTCCGCCTCGGCGGCATTTTTCCTTCGCTGCGCGAATGCCGCGAGTGCGGCGAACCGCTCGCGCGGCCTTTGCGCTTCGATGAGCGGGTGGAGGGTTTCGTCTGCACGAACTGCACTGGCCGCGACGCGTTCGTGGTCAGCAACGATGTGGCGGATGCGCTCGATGCGCTGCGATTGCCGGTGGAAGACTTTGCGTCGCGGCGCTGGCCGGTGGAAGTGTTGATGGAGATCCGTTCGCTGTCGGGCTTCGTGCGGCGCGCGTTTTTAGGGCATGAGTTGAAGTCGTTCGAGGTGTTGGCGAGTGTGATCGGGCAGGGGTAGGGGGCACGCATCTCCCGTGTCATGCCGAGCGAAGTCGAGGCATCCCCTGCTTCGGAGCGGTCATCGCCTGTCGGAAGGGGATCCCTCGACTTCGCTCGGGATGACATCGGGGGCGACGGTGTCATCCTGAGCCGCGGCGGCCACCTCTTTCGCATGCGAAAACACACACGCGTGTGCGCCTTTCACGTGCACCACCTTCACTCGCGTGCGGTCTGGAATCGGGTCGCGTTCGCCGGCGATGAACAGTGCGTTCGGCGGCGTGGCGCGTAACGTGGACAGGAAGCGGCGCCAGGTCCAGAACCAGCGCCAGATGCCGGTTCGCCAGTACGCGGGCAGCACATAGCGATAGAGCGCGAGCGGTTCGCGGAACGCGTCGATCGCGAGATTCGCGAACGTGCGCAGTTGCGGATACGGGCGTGTCGTCCACAGCGGTCCCACCATCACGCTCGAGCGCACGAGATCGGGCCGCAGTTCGGCGAGGCGTGCGACGGCATTGCAGCCGATCGAGTGGCCCAGCCACACCGCATCGCGAATGCCGAGCGCGTCGGCCCAGGACGCGAGCGCGTTCGCATGTTCATCCGCGCCGCCCGCGCGCGCATTCGCACTTTCGCCGAAGCCGGGGAGGTCGGGTGCAATCGGGTTCCACCCTCCATCGAACAACGCACGCGCGAGGCGGGAGAAATACGCGCTCGACATGCCGAGGCCGTGAATGAGGACGATGTCGCGACGGCGGCCTGCCTGCCGGTGCGCGATGCCGTTCGTCCAGCCCGCGATGCCCCACGCGAATGCCCGTTCGTTGCGCGTCCCCTGCTGCTCATCCACCTCAGCAAGGAAGTCGAGTGCAATGCGATTGAACTCCTCCGGCGCTTCCCACATCGCCACGTGCGCGGCGCGCGGAATCACCACCAGCCGCGCATTCGGGATCGTGCAAGCCATCTCTTCGCCGTAATGCAGCGGCACGATCGGATCGCTCTCGCCCCACACCAGCAGCGACGGCGCGCGCACCTGCCGCATCATCGGACGCATGTCGCCGAGGATGATGCGCGTGCTCGCGACGGCAAGTGCGGCGGGGCCGGCGCGCAGAAGATCGGGAACGAGAATCCGCAGAATCTCGGGCGCACCGTACGGCGGCTTCGGCAGCTCGCGCATGTGTGCGAGTGGCGCGATGCGAAACGGCATCCCCGCCGAATTCACGAGCATCAGCGAGCGCACGAGATCGGGACGCTCGGCGGCGAGACGGATCGAGAGCTGCCCGCCCATCGAGTGTCCGACGAGATGCACGGGCTCTCCGAACGTCTCGAGCCACCGCGCGAGCAGCGACGTCGTCTCGCGAAACGACGGCGGAATGTCGGGAACGACGGCAGAGCGGTGATTGCGCCCGAATCCCGTCAGATCGACGGCCGCGACGAGGTAGTGCGCCGCGAGCGCGTCGAAGTTGCGCATCCACCAGCGCGACGAGCCGCTGAGGCCATGCACGAGCGCGACGGGCGTCCCCGCGCCGGCCCGCGTTTCCCACAAGGAGTAAGGAGGAAAATCGAGACGCCGCTCGGTCACATCGCTACGAGAGCCTTCCCTCTTCGACCATCAAGCAGCGGTCCTGCACCACCTTGATCCCCGCCTCGGCCAGACGTTGCGCCGCTTCGTCATTGCGGATGCCGAGCTGGAACCAGACGTACTTTGGTTTCGCCGCGATGATGTCGTCGACGTGCGGCGGAATGTCGGAAGGACGGCGGAAGACATTCACCATGTCGACCGGACGGCCGATCGCGGAGACGGTGCGAAACACCGGTTTTCCGAGGATTTCCGTCACGTCGGGAAAGTACGTCGGGACGGGGATGATCTCGTAGCCGGCGCGCTGCATGTGTGCGGCGACGTAATACGCCGGCTGTCCTGCGTGCGACTCCGGCTTGACGCCGAGGACCGCGATCGTGCGGGTGTCGCGAAGCATGTCGAGGATCCCGCGCGAGTCATTGACGAGGTTCTGTTTCCAATCACTCATGCGGCTACGTTATCAAACGTTGTACTCTTATTAGAACCAATCCACGTCCCAGCCGGAGAGTGCCTCAAATGAAACGGATCGTGCTCGCAGCCGTCGCCCTTTTCCTCGCCACTACTGCTTTTGCTGCAGACACGCACCGCTATCTCGTCGCCACCAAACGCCCGATTGCGAACGGCGGTCTTCGTGCGGTGCGCGACAGCGTCGACAGCAATGTCGAGTTCCGTTCGGTCGACACGTTCCAGACGTTCGATGGCTTCGCGGCGACGCTCACCGAGGAAGAAGTCCGCCAGCTGCGTGCGTCGCGCGAAGTGCGCTTCGTCGAGCCGGTCGTGCCGCGTTACGCGCTCGACGTCGAGCGCAACTTCGCCGGACAGACCGTCCCGTACGGCGTCGATGCGATCAGCGCACGCCAGGCGGGATACGGCCACCGCTCGGGCCTGGTGAACGTCGCGGTGATCGACACCGGCATCGACTTCACGCATGCGGAACTGAGCGGCGTCTACATGGGCGGCATGAACGTGGTCGACCCGAAAGACCCGACCCTCTCGCCGCTCGACGATCACGGTCACGGCACGCACGTCTCCGGCACGATCGCCGCGGCTGACAACAACTTCGGCGTCATCGGCGTCGCGCCGGGTGTGAGGCTGTGGGCGGTCAAGGCGCTGGCGTCGAACGGCTCCGGCACGAGCGAAGGAATCATCCGCGCGATCGACTGGGTCGTCGCGAAGAAGAAAGAAGTCGGCGGCAACTGGGTGGTCAACATGTCGCTCGGGTCGTCGCAGGAGAGCGGCGGCGAGCGCGAGGCATTTCAACGCGCCTTCGACGCCGGCCTGATCGTGGTCGCCGCATCGGGCAACAGCTCGACGGTGTCGGTGGTCGCGCCGGTTGGTTTTCCGGCCGCGTATCCGACCGTCGTGGCGGTCGGCGCGTACGACAGCAAGCGCAAGCTGGCGTCGTTCACCAGCCAGGGGCCGGAGCTCGATTTCTCCGCGCCGGGTGTGAGCGTACTCTCGACCATGCGCGTCGGCAGTGCCTTCCGCGCGTTCGTCGCGGACGTCGCCCGCTCGTACGCGGCATCGCCGCTCGCCGGCTCGAACAAGGGCACCGTCAAAGGCGACTACGTCTTCTGCGGCTACGGCGCTCCGTCTGATTTCGCCGGCAAGCAGGTCGCCGGAAAGATCGCGCTCATCAAGCGGGGCATGAACCTGACGTTCGCCGCAAAGACGCGCGCCGCGAAAGCCGCGGGTGCGGCCGGCGTGGTGATCTTCAACAACGATCTCTCGACCGGCGGATGGACGCTCCTCAACGACGAAATCGATCAGGCGGAGGCATGGCCGGTCGTGCTGCGTCTTTCGATGGACGACGGCGAAGCGCTCGCAGCCAAAGGCAGCGGTCCGATGACGCTCTCGTACGACTCGGACGATTACGGCGAGTTGAGCGGCACGTCGATGGCCTGCCCGCACGTCACCGGCTCGATTGCGCTGCTGTGGATGCTCGCGCCGAACGCAACGCGCGATCAGATTCTCAACGCGCTCACCGTCACCGCGCTCGACCTAGGCGCGCCCGGTCCGGACACGCAGTTCGGCGCCGGCGCGATCAATGTCTTCGCCGCGGCAAAGATGCTCGTGCCGAGTGCATTCGCCACCACGCCGACCACAGGACGCACCACGGGACGCCGCCGCTGAAATTTGTAGCCGTCGAGACCTCTTTCTTCTGACATAAATAACTTGTCCTCGTCCAGACAAGGTCCACGCTTCTGCTGACATCGCAGGCGTCGTTCATCGGCGCCGCTGAATCTGTAGAACGGCGTGCCGCCGAGGCTGGGCAGCAAGCGCGGCCGGCCGTGCCGGTCAGGAGGAAAGATGTCCCGACGGCTGGTGGTCCTATCCGTACTGCTCGCACTCGCGGCGCCGTTCGCGCACGCGGCTGACGTTGCCGAACCCGAATCGCTCCGCGCCGCGCTCGCCAGGATTGGCGCGCGACAGGCGGCTCTGACCGAGCTCTTCGCCCGCTTCGCGCAGCCGGGCGATTCCGTCGAATCCTCCGACGGCGTCAGCGCTCCCGCCGGCACGATGGAAGTCGTCGTCGCGCGGCTCGGCACCGACGGCAAGCCGGTGATCGGCTGCGTCGACAACTCCGAATCGGCCAGGCGCTTCTTCGAAACGTCGCTCGAGAACCTCCAGCAGAGAAGGGCACAGGATCAGTGATGAACCTCCGGCGCACACTCCTCCTCGCATTCACGTTCGTTGCGGCCGTTCAGGCGATGGCCGGCACGGGCCGGATCATCATCGTCAATAACGACCGCCCGGGCGTCGGCTTCAACGATCCGCGTGCCGCGACTCCGGTCGGCGGCAATGACGGCACGACCCTCGGCCAGCAGCGTCTGAACGTCTTCAACGCAGCCGCGGCGACGTGGTCGAAGCTGCTCGATCTGAAGGTCGATATCGTCGCGAACGCGACGTTCTCGTCGATCGACGGCTGCACCGAGACCGAGGCCGTTCTCGGACAGGCTTCGCCGATGACGTGGCAGCGCGACTTCACGAATGCGCCGATGGCGAAGGTCTGGTATCCGATCGCGCTCGCGAACAATCTCGCCGGCAAGGATCTGAACGGCTCCGGCCCCGAGATCTTCGTGCAGTTCAACAGCGACATCGATCTCGACAACTGCCTCGGCAAGTCGAGCTGGTATTACGGTCTCGACGCGCAGCACGGCGACGACACCGATCTCTACGTCGTGGTCCTGCACGAGCTCGCGCACGGCCTCGGCGTCTCCGGCACGGTTCGCGCGCCCGGCTTCCGCGACAACCTTCCGGCCATCACGGACATCCACACGTTCGATACGAAAGCGGGCACGCGCTGGGACCAGATGACCGACGCGCAGCGGCAGGTCTCGCTGACGAACACCGGCAATCTGGTGTGGGACGGCGACAACGTTCGCAGCAAAATCGGCCAGTATCTCGAGCCGGTCACGATGCTCACCATCACCGAGCCGTCGCCCGTCGCACGCAACTACGACATCGGCACCGCCGCGTTCGGTCCGGCGGCGAATGCGTCCGCCTTTGCGGGCCGCGTCGTCCGTGCAACCGATGCGTCGAACACCGACGGCGCCTCGACGTTCGACGGCTGCACCGCATTCACGAATGCAGGCGCGATCAAAGGCAATGTGGCGTACATCGATCGCGGCAACTGCACGTTCGTCGCGAAGTCGCGCAACGCGCAGGCCGCGGGCGCGACGGCGGTGATCATCGCCGACAACAAGCGCGAGACCTGTCAGCCTCCCGGCATGGGCGGCGAGGCGGAAGACATCACGATTCCGGTGATCAGCATCGGCACGACGGACGCCGAATCGATCGTCCCGCAACTCGCAGGCAGCACGGAAGTGCGCGGCATGCTGCGCAAAGACGGCAGCCAGCTCGCCGGCACGTCGACGCAGGGCTACGTTCGTCTGTATGCGCCGTGCACGAGCTCACCCGGTTCGTCGACGCATCACTTCGACATCGTCGCGTCTCCGAATCTGCTCATGGAGCCTTCGATCAACAGCGATCTTTCGCACGGCGTCGATCTGACGCTCTATCAGCTGCTCGACCTCGGCTGGACGGTTCCGGCGAAATCGGGCCGCCCCTTCTTGAAGCGGCAGAAGTAAGGTAAAACGCTCGACATGGTCCGCAGACTCGTCCTCCTCGGCATCGCGCTTCTCTCGTTGCACGCGTTCGCCGCGGAGGGCGCGGAACTGCAGCGCTTTCTCGTCACCGCGCGCACGCCTGCGAATCAGTCGCGGCTGCGCGCGGCGACGAACGCACTCGCCGCGCCGATGCACCGGCTGCGCGCCTTTCCGTTCGCGAGCTCGTTCGCCGCGGATCTGAGCGAGAACGAAGCCGTACAACTGCGCGCGAATGGTTTCGCGGTCGAGCCGATCGTCGAACGCTTCGCCGATGCGATGGACGACGAGCGCGCGCCCGCCGCAAGCGCGCCCGCCGCAAGCGCGCCCGCCGCAAGCGCGCCCGCGACCGCTGACGTGCAGGAAGTGCCGTGGGGCATCAACGCCATTCACGCGCCGCAGGTCTGGCAGGTCACGCGCGGCGAGGGCGTCAATGTGGCGGTGCTCGATACCGGCATCGACGCCGAGCATCCCGATCTGAAAGACGTTTACAAAGGCGGCTACAACACGTTCGATCCCTCGCTGCCGCCGAAGGACGGTCATCGTCACGGCACGCACGTCGCCGGCACGATCGCCGCGGCCGACAATGCGATCGGCGTGGTCGGCGTCGCACCGGGCGTGAAGCTCTGGTCGGTGAAGGTGCTCGATGACGACGGCCGCGGCAGCAATGAGTCGGTCGTCGCCGGCTTCAACTGGGTGATGGAGAAGGCGAAGACGACCGGCGGCCGCTGGGTGATGAATCTGTCGCTCGGCGCCAGCACGACCTCGGAAGCGGAAGAAGCAGCCGTCTCGAACGCAATCTCCGCAAACATCATCGTCATCGCCTCGGCCGGCAATCGCGCCGATCAGAATCTCCGCTACCCGGCCAAGTATCGCGACGTGATCGCAGTCGGTGCAGTCGATCCGACGGACAAGCGGGCGTCGTTCTCGAGCTATGGCGCAGGCATGACGGTCGTCGCGCCGGGCACGGATGTCCGCTCGACGTTCATCGCCGGCATCAATGATTCGAGCGAAGTGCAGACTCTCGGCGGCAATACGCTCGAATCGTGGTGGATCATCGGCTCGCCGTACGGCAGCGTGACGGCGAACATCGTCGACTGCGGCCAAGGCGCACCGGAGGAGTTTCCGCCGAACGTGCAGGGGCAGATTGCGCTCGTGCATCGCGGCAAGTTCCTTTTCCGCGAGCTCGCACGCAATGCGAAGGAAGCGGGCGCCGCCGCGATGATTCTCGCGCAGCGCCCGAGCGATACGACCGCTCCGGCCGGCTTCACGTTTTATCCGAAGGAGCCGGACGCCTTCTGGTCGGCGTACGACTTTCCGCTCAGCGTGGCCGTCATGTACGCCGAGGGCGAAGAACTGCGCACGCACAACGGTCCGGTGACGGTGGCGTTCCGCCCGTCGCGCTACGGGATCATGAACGGCACGTCGATGGCCGCCCCGCACGCGACCGGCACCGCCGCACTGGTGCTGTCGCTCGCGCCGGACATCCCGGTCGCCCAGCTGGAGTTCATCCTCCGCACGACGGCGCGTGACATTTACGAGAAGGGTTGGGACAAGGAGTCGGCCTGGGGTGTCGTCGACGCTCTCAAAGCCGCGCAGTTCGTCGCCCCCCAACGCTTCGGCGTGCCTCCCCCGGTCGTGAAACCGCCGTCGCATCGGCGTAGCGTGCGGTAGCGCGCGCGTCGCGGCAACGGAGAGACGACGAGGGGCCTCCGGCGGCCGGGGCCACCGGCCCCGGACCCCGTCTGCAGGCCTAGCCTCCGCGACACAGCTCCTTCAATTGCGCACGAGTGTCGCGGAGGCCAGGCCTGCAAGCGGGTCCAGGGCCCGTGGCCCTGGCCGCCGGAGGCCTCCCGTCGTCTCTCGTCGCCACGACGCACACGCTGCCATACAATGCGCCCGCTCGACGAGAGCAATCACGTTGAACGGAGACACACCACGATGCGGATCGGCGTACCGACCGAGATCAAAAACAACGAATACCGCGTAGGAATGACGCCGGGCGGCGTTCGCGACCTCACCTCTGACGGACATGAAGTCCTCATCCAGCAGGGCGCAGGAAACGGCAGCGGCTTCAGCGACGACGAATACACCGCCGCGGGAGGCCGGATCCTTCCCGACGCCGACGCCGTCTACAGCGAAGCCGAGATGATCGTGAAGGTCAAAGAGCCGATCGAGGCCGATCTCAAACGGCTCAAAGATGGCCAGCTCCTCTTCACCTACCTCCACCTTGCGCCGGTTCCGGATCTCACCGAGGCGCTGCTGAAAAAGAAAATCATCGGCGTCGCGTACGAGACCATCACCGACGATCGCAGACGCACGCTGCCGCTGCTCACGCCCATGTCCGAAGTGGCGGGCCGCATGTCCGTGCATGTCGGCGCGTACTACCTCCACAAGCCGAATCAGGGCCGCGGCGTTCTGTTAGGCGGCGTTCCGGGCGTGCTGCCGGCCGACGTCGTCATCATCGGCGGCGGCGTGGTCGGAACGAATGCCGCGAAGATGGCCGTCGGCCTCGGCGCGCGCGTCACGATTCTCGACGTCAGCCTCGATCGCCTGCGCCAGCTCGACGACATCTTCCGCGGCGAAGTGCAGACGCTGGCTTCCAGCCGCGCGCACCTCGAAGATGCCGTGCGCCATGCCGACCTGCTCATCGGCGGCGTTCTCATTCCGGGTGCGGCCGCGCCGAAACTCGTCACCCGCGCGATGATCGGACAGATGAAAAAAGGGGCGGTCATCGTCGACGTGGCGATCGACCAAGGCGGCTGCGTCGAAACCGCGCATCCGACGACGCACTCCGATCCTGTGTACGAAGTCGACGGCGTCATTCACTACTGCGTCGCCAACATGCCGGGCGCCGTGCCCCGCACGTCCACCATTGCGCTGACGAATGCCACGCTCCCCTACACGCGCATGCTCGCGCATCAGGGCTTCGAGAAGGCCGTCCGCGGCAATGCCGGTCTTGCGGAAGGTGTGAACGTCTACAAAGGCGAGATCACGTACGAAGCGGTTGCGACCTCGCAGTCGCGCCAGTACACCGCGCTCGCCAACCTGCTGTAATTCTCGCGAAGAACCGGCGCAGGCGAGCCGCACCGCGGCTCGCCTGCGTCCCGAGACAGCATGACCAAAATCCGCGTCACCATCTTCGCCGACGATCGCATACGCCAGGGCGGCGTCGAGCTGATCGAAGAATGGCAGTCGGGCCTGCAGCAGGGAAAGCTGTGGGTCGACATCCAGGAGCCGGTGCAGGAAGTCATCGAGCCTCTGCTCGAAGAACGCTTCGGATTTCACGAGCTCGCGGCCGAAGACTCGCTCTCCCCGAACACGCTTCCGAAATACGACTCGTTCGCGAACTACGACTTTTTCATCTTCCGCACGGTCGACGTCAACCTCGCCGCGCACGCCGCCGAGACCTTCAAGATCGCCGCATTTCTCGGCACCAACTTCCTCTTCACCGTCCACCGCCGGCCGCTCGCACCGATCGACGACGTCTGCAACCGCCTGCCCTCCGACGCCCGTCTGTTAGGCCGGGGAACGGACTTTCTGCTGTACTCGATCGTCGACCAGATGGTCGACGCGCACTTTCCCCTTCTCGAACAGATCGAAGAAGTGCTCGACGACCTGCAGGACCGCATCTTCGAGCGCGCGGAAGACGCACATCTCGACGAACTGCTGCACCTCAAACGCGACGTGAACGTCCTCCGCCGCCACACATTGCCGCAGCGCGAACTGCTGAATCAGATTTCGCGCGGCGACGCGAAGTTCATCCAGCCGCAGCACCTCATCTACTTCCGCGACGCGTACGACCACATGTTCCGCGTCACCGAATGGATCGACGTCGACCGCGATCAGATGACCGGCACGATGGACGCCTATCTCTCCGTGGTTGCGAATCGCACCAACGAGATTATGAAGGTGCTGACCATCTTCTCGGCGACCATGCTCCCGCTCACGCTCATTGCCGGCGTGTACGGCATGAACTTCGAGCACATCCCGGAGCTCCACTGGATCCACGGGTATCCCTTCGCCCTCGGCCTCATGATCGGCACCGCGGTCCTGATGCTGATCTGGTTCACCGTGAAAGGGTGGATCACCCTCCCCTCTCGCTGGCGCCCCCGCCGTAAAATCTGAGCGCTGCAGCCGCGCGCGGCGCACCCTCTTGACAGAAAACGCGTCGGCGCCATATTGTTAGCACTCATGAGGGCTGAGTGCTAAGCGCTCAACTCTCCCCTCAGAGTAACCGGCTCGCGGGACCTCCCCGCGCAACACATCCAAACAGCAGACCTGAAAGGAGATAGCTATATGGCAACAGCAACTCAATCGAAGCTCCGCCCGCTGTACGACCGCATCGTCGTCAAGCGCAAAGACGCGGGGGAACAGGTCCGTGGAGGCATCATCATCCCGGACACCGCCAAGGAAAAGCCGCAGGAAGCGGAAGTCATCGCCGTCGGCGAAGGCAAGTTCAACGACCAGGGCAGCCGCATGAAGCTCGACGTCAAGAAGGGCGACACCGTCCTCATCGGCAAGTACTCCGGCACCGAGATCAAGATCGATGACGTCGAGTACACGATTCTTCGCGAAGACGAAGTCCTCGCGATCGTCGAAGGATAAGGAGAAGCAACCATGGCCAAACAGATCACTTACAGCGAAGAAGCACGCCAGGCGATCCTTCGCGGCGTCAACAAGCTCGCCGACGCCGTCAAGGTCACCCTCGGCCCCAAAGGCCGTAACGTCGTCATCGAGAAGAAGTTCGGCTCGCCGACCATCACCAAGGACGGCGTGACCGTCGCCAAGGAAATCGAGCTCAAGGACGAGCTCGAAAACGCTGGCGCCCAGATGGTCCGCGAAGTCGCCTCCAAGACCTCCGACATCGCCGGCGACGGCACCACGACCGCGACCGTGCTCGCGCAGGCCATCTTCCGCGAAGGCGTGAAGAACGTCACCGCCGGCGCGAACCCGATGGAGATCAAGCGCGGCATCGAGATCGGCGTCCGCGCCGCCATCGACTCGATCGAGAAGATGTCCCGTCCCGTCGAGGGCAAGGACATCCAGCACATCGGCACCATCTCCGCCAACAACGATGAAGAGATCGGCTCGATCATCGCCGGCGCGATGGAGAAGGTCGGCAAAGACGGCGTCATCACCGTCGAAGAAGCGCGCGGCCTCGACACCGTCCTCGAAGTCGTCGAGGGCATGCAGTTCGACCGCGGCTACCTCTCGCCGTACTTCGTGACCGATCCGGAGCGGATGGAATCGGTCCTCGAGAACGCCAAGATCCTCATCTACGAGAAGAAGATCTCCTCGATGAAGGACCTCCTCCCGATCCTCGAGCAGGTTGCGCGTCAGGGCAAGCCGCTCCTCATCATCGCGGAAGACGTCGAAGGTGAAGCGCTCGCGACGCTCGTCGTCAACAAGCTGCGCGGCACGCTCAACGTCGCCGCCGTCAAGGCGCCGGGCTTCGGCGATCGCCGCAAGGCGATGCTCGAAGACATCGCGATCCTCTCGGGCGGCCGCCTCATCTCCGAGGACATCGGCGTCAAGCTCGAGAACGTGAAGTGGGAAGACCTCGGCGATGCGAAGCGCGTTGCCATCGACAAGGACAACACCACGCTCGTCACCGACACCGATGACAAGCACCGCAAGGAAGCGATCGCCGGCCGCGTCAAGCAGATCCGCGCCGCGATCGAAGACACCACCTCCGATTACGATCGCGAGAAGCTCCAGGAGCGCCTCGCGAAGCTCGTCGGCGGCGTCGCCGTCATCAAGGTCGGTGCTGCCACCGAAACCGAGATGAAGGAAAAGAAGGCACGCGTCGAAGACGCGATGCACGCCACGAAGGCCGCGGTCGAGGAAGGCATCGTCCCGGGCGGCGGTGTGGCTCTCCTCCGCGCGGTCGAAGCGGTCGATCAGGTCAAGGCCGAGGGTGATGTGCGCGTCGGCGTGAACGTCATCAAGCGCGCGCTCGAAGAGCCGTTCCGCCAGATCGTCCTCAACGCCGGTCTCGAAGGCTCGGTCCTGCTCAATGACGTCCGCAAAGCGGGCGGCACGATGGGCTTCGACGCCCGCAACGAGCGAATGGTCGACATGATCGAGAACGGCATCATCGACCCGGCCAAGGTCACGAAGCAGGCGCTCCTCAATGCGTCGTCGATCGCCGGCCTGATGCTCACCACCGAAGCACTCGTTTCCGAGATCAAGGAAGCGGACAAGGGTGGCGCCGCGAATCCTGCTGCCGGTATGGGCGGCGGTATGGGCGGCATGTACTAAGACTCAATCCACCATGGTGGACAAAGGGCGAGCCGCAAGGCTCGCCCTTTTTTGGAGTGCGGCGACGCCAGTCGCCGCTTTGACTACGACGTGCCGGAAATGCCCACGTACCGTTCCGGTTTTCCTCCACATACGTGCGCCTCCTCCCCCTCCTCTTCATCGCGCTGCTGACCCTTCCCGCCCTCGCGGACGAGCTCACTGTCGCCTACATCAGCCGCCTTCCCGAAATCGAATACGTCTGGAACAGCGCCCACCCTGAAACAGAAGGGTGGCCGCAAGCCGGTCAGGCGATCACCTGGCGCGCACACGTCCGCAGCTGGAACGCCACGCTGTACGAGGCCGCGTATCGCTGGTCCATTGACGGACGCACAGTCGCCCGCGGTAGAGTCATCCTCCCGCCGAACACAGACACCACTGTCGATCTGCCCGCGACCTGGAGCTTCGAACGCCACCGGATCACCTTCGCCATCGACACCGAAAACGTCGTAGCCGAGGAGTCGGAGAAGAACAACGAACTGACGGTGTTCAGTGATGCACTGTCGGTCGGCTTCTGGATCGAACAGCCGCTCTATGACTATTTCCGTGAACACCAGGCGGAGTTAGGTATCGGCTCGACTTCGTTCGAGGATTACGCCCAGCGCACGATCAACTACTTCAACGACATGGCCGCCCTCGCGGTCCATCCGGAAACGCCCCGCGGCGTCCTCGATCGCTTGCGCTTACAGAAGATCGTCATTGTGCCGGACGGCGCGCTTCCATTGTCGGGCTTTCCTCCCGACGTCTCACCCGGCGCGAGCGGCGAAACGCACCCCGACAAAGACGACCGCACCGTCGATCTGATGTGGGGATTTACAGGCAATACGTTCTCCCGCTACACGCGCACGACCGAGGCTGTGCCGTCGAATGACTTCTATCTCGGCTATTACCCGCTGCACGAGATGGGACACGCCCGCTACCTCACCGACGTGTATGCGTGGAACGTTCTGACCCGCTCCGGCGCGTATGCAGTCGACATTCTCGAAAACGGCCGCAATATCGCCGGCACCTACATTCCTGCCGCGGGGTATCGCACGCCCGAGCAGGGGCTGATGAACGCGCATTACACGTTCCTCGATCGCTACAGCGCCATTGCCCTCAATCTCATTGCCGGCCGGCGCGCCATAGAGGGAAATTACAACGAGCCGCGCAATATCGCCTCGTTCCTCAATGACCTCCCCGCGCAGAACCGCCTCACCATTCGCGACCAGAACGGCAATCCCATTCCCGACGCGGACGTCTGGTTCTTTTGGTCCGTCGCCAATGCGACGAGCTGGTATGGGACGAATTACGACCACGTTCCGGACATCAAATTGCGTACTGACGCGAACGGGCAGGTCCTGGTCGGACGCTCACCATTCAGCGCCAGCGGCAAAGTCGTCCAGACGTACGGCATGACCAATGGCGTCGCCATTGTGCGCGTGGGGAAAGGCGATTATGTCGCCTACGGCTTTCTCGAATCGCGTCTGTTCAATCTCGCCTACTGGCGCGGACAGACCGATTTCGCAGACCACGATCTGATCGTCGGCCGCACCTGCACTGCAGCCGGGCCGATCCTGGCCGGCCCGCAATGGGACGCGAGAACCGGTTCCACCGCTACAGTGGAATGGCAGCCGATGACCGGCGCGACGAACTATCGCGTCATTGTGTCGACGAACCTGCACGAGCCGCAGGTCGTCGCGACGACCACGAACACCAGCGCGACGATTCACGTCAGCGGCCAAACGTACTGGTGGGTCGAAGCAGACCTCGCCCTCTGCGGCACGCGCCGCTCCGCCATGGGACGGCTCGACGCGCCGCAGGACCCGCGCCGGCGCGCCGTCCGCCACTGACGTTTGGAG
>JALYOB010000193.1 GCA_030857085.1 Acidobacteriota bacterium
GCCTTCCTGTGTGCTGTACTCGATGGCCGCGGTCATCGAGTACAGCGCGCGGAACGGCTTGGCCAACCAGCGCGGCCGGCCGTGCCGGCCCCGCCGGAGGCGGCTCCGGTCGTTCTCTGTCGCCGATTACGTCCGGGCCGCCAGAGCCACGCGCGCGACTTCTTCGACCAGGCGGAAAGGATCGATCGGCTTCGTCAGATACAGATCGAAACCTCCGCGCTCCTCGGGGGACGGCGGGAACGCGGTCAGCGCGATGATCTTCAGCTCCTTCCCGTACGTGCGTTGCCGCAGCGTGCGTGTGAGCGTATAGCCGTCGACGTCCGGCATGGCCACGTCCGTGAGGACGACGTCCGGCTGATGATGATCGACTGCCTCGAGCGCGGCCGCGGCGGAATCGACCGAGACCACATTCGCACCGGCGGCGCGCAGCACCGCTTCCACCATCTTGCGCGCGTCGCGATCATCGTCCACCGAGACGATCTCCACGCCGCGGAGGCGATCGCGGTGGAGGAACGTATCGCCCATCGTATTCTGCACCGCGGTCGACGGCGTCGTCGTCACGCGAATGGGGAGCGTGACCGTGAACGTCGCTCCCTTGCCGCGCCCTTCACTCGCCGCGGCGGCCGTGCCGCCGTGCGCTTCCGCGATATAGCGCACGATCGACAGACCGAGGCCGAGACCGCCGTGGACGCGCGTCTGGGGCGTTTCCGCCTGGCGGAACGGCTCGAAAACGTGCGGCAGAAAACGAGGATCGATCCCCTCGCCATTGTCGGAGACCGAGATCTGCACCTGTGACGCGGTGCGGCGTGCACTGACCGTCACCGCACCGCCACGGGGCGTGAATTTCACCGCATTCGAGACCAGATTCCAGATCACCTGCTGCAGACGGGTCGGGTCGACGATCATCGTGCCGAGCGACGCCGGCAGGGATGTCGTGATCTCGATCTGCTTTGCGGCGGCGGTGGAGGTCACCGCCTCGATCGCGTCGTGAATGACGCGCGCGATTTCGATCGTTTCCGGGGCGAGGCGCATTTTGCCGGAGACGATGCGGGAGACGTCGAGCACATCGTCGATGAGGCGCGCCTGCAATTGAGCGCCGCCGCTGATCGACTGCACGGCCTCGCGAAACAGCGGATCGGACGGAGAGATGGAAGGGAGCAATCGCGCCCATCCGAGGATGGCGGTCATGGGGGTGCGGAGCTCGTGGGAGAGCGTCATGAGGAACTCGTCCTTGGCGCGATTCGCCTCCTGCGCCGCGTGATACGAAGCCTCGGCGCGGCGCCGCTCCTCTTCCGCCATGAGACGCGCCTCGCGCTGTTCGAGCAGTGCGCGCTGCGTTTCCTCCGCCTCTTTCTTTTCCGTGATGTCGCGCGTCACCTTGGCGAAACCGCGCAGTTCGCGGTGTTCGTCATAGACGGCGCTGATGACCACATTCGCCCAGAAGCGCGAGCCGTCCTTGCGCACGCGCCACCCTTCGTCTTCGACGCTCCCCTGCTCGCGGGCCGTGCGCAGTTCGCGCTCGGCCTTGCCATTGTGCTTGTCGTCTTCGGTATAGAACGTCGAGACGTGTTTTCCGATGATTTCGCTGGCCGTGTAGCCTTTGATCCGTTCCGCGCCGCTGTTCCACGTTGCGACGTCGCCCTTGGTGTCGAGCATGAAGATCGCGTAATCGCGTACAGAGGAAACGAGCAGCTGGAAAACCTCGTTCGACTCACGAATCGCTTCTTCCGCTTTCTTTTTGTCGGTGATGTCGCGGGTGACTTTGGCGAAGCCGCGCAAGCGGCCGGTCGCGTCATAGACGGCCGTAATGACGACGTTCGCCCAGAAGCGCGTGCCGTCTTTCCGGACGCGCCATCCTTCGTCTTCGACGCTTCCGAGCTCGCGCGCCATGCGCAGTTCGCGCTCGGCCTTTCCATTGTGTTTATCCGCCTCGGTATAGAACGTCGAGACGTGTTTCCCCATGATTTCTTCGGCCGTATAGCCTTTGATGCGCGACGCGCCGACGTTCCACGTCGCGACATTGCCGTTCGGATCGAGCATGAAGATCGCGTAGTCGCGGACCGAGGACACGAGCAGCTGGAAGATCTCCATGCTCTGGCGCAGGTCTTCCTCGGCCTGCCGCCGCGCGGTCATGTCGCGGGTGACTTTCGCGAATCCGCGAATGCTGCCGTCGCGATGGCGGAGTGCGGTGATGACGGTATTCGCCCAGAAGCGTTTCCCGTCCTTGCGCACGCGCCAGCCTTCGTCTTCGATGCGTCCGCCCGAGCCGGCCGTTTCGAGCTCGTGCCGCGGCTTCTCGGCCTCGAGATCCTCGGGCGTGTAGAACATCGAGAAGTGGCGTCCCGCCGCCTCCTGCTCGGTGTAGCCCATGACGCGGGAGGCGCCGACGTTCCACGTCAGAATCTCGCCGGTCGGAGAGAGCATGAAGATGGCGTAGTCCTCGACCGCATCGACGAGCGCGGCGAACTCTTCGCCTCCGACGGCAGGATGATGATGTTGATCAGCGTTCATAAGGGTTTGTGGCCGCCTCGACCACGGCGGCCACAGCGATGCATGCAGCTTCGGCGCCTGCTGACACGACAACCGGATCGGATGGGCCCGGCGCGCGCCCTCATTCGCCCTCCAGACGCCTTCTCCCCGCTCGCGCGGGGAGAAGGTTCACCTGCGAGATCTTGCGGCGGGAAAGGCTCAGTCGTCGTTGCGATTGCGCGTGAGGATCACCCCCACCGCCACCGCACCCAGCGCCACGGCACCGAGCGTCAGCAGACGGCGATTGCGGCCCGGGTCGTACTTCAGCTTCGCGCTCCAGCCCTTCTCGCGAACGTAGTTGTCCGGCCGGCCGCGCAGTGCGTCGCCGACCAGGTTTTCGACCACATCGATGCGATCGGCGAGCATGAGCGTCAGCCAGTGGCGATTCGTCGCCTCGCCGTAATTGAATGCGTAGCGCCGCAGCGCGCCGCTCAGACCATGCGGCGGGACTGCGTTGCCGAAAACGGGAGTGATGTTCGGATGTTCGATCGAAACGTTGACGTGATCCTGCGGCACCTGCCAGTAGCGCACTTCCCCGCGAACGTCCTGGACGTTCGACGGCAGCTCGTGCGGCACGGCGGGGCGATTGGCGGGATCGAGATCCGCTCCCCATCCATTGATGGTGCGGAAGTCTGTCGGAACGGTTTCGGACACATGCTCGGGCGCGAGTGTGCTCGGCTGCCACGGCGGTGCTTCCGTCGTCCAGCCGCCCGGTTTCGCTTCGCCGCTGCGTTCGTCCAAATGAACTGTCATTGCATCCTCCTCACGCCGCCGCACCCGGCGGGATGATCACCGGCTTGATGCAGCCATCGAGCTTGCTCGTAAAGACGCGATACGCCTCGGAAATGTCCTCGAGCGGGAAGCGGTGCGTAATGATCTCGCTCGGTTTGATCCGTCCGGCGCGCACATGCTCATAAAGCCGCGGCAACTGCCGTTTCACAGACGCCTGGTTCGCGCGCACCGTCAATCCCTTATTGACGATGCTGCCCAATGGGACGAGGTTGTACGGCGGTCCATACGCGCCGATGATGACCACAGTGCCCGCCTTGCGCACCGAATTGATGGCCCAGTGCAATGCCACGGCATTACCAGCCTGTAATTTCGTACGCAGTCCGGTCAGGGTCTGCAGCATGCTGCCCGAGGCGTCGCAGCCGACGGCGTCGATGACCACGTCGAAGCCGAGGAAATCGGTGATTTTCTTGAAGTAAACCACCGGATCCTTGAGGTGCACGAAATTGATCACCTCTGCAGGACCATAGCGGCTGACGAAATCGAGTCTGTAATCGAGATGGTCTGTGACCACCACGCGTCCTGCGCCCATGAGCCAGGCGGAGCGCGCGGCGAAAATGCCCACAGGACCGGCGCCGAAGATCAGCACCGTATCGCCTTCGTTGATCTCCCCCATCTGTGCGGCGTGATAGCCGGTGGGACAGGCATCGGTCAGCATCAGTGCGTCTTCGTCGGAAATGCCGTCCGGAATCACTTCCGGGCCGAAATTCGCGAACGGGACGCGGACGAGCTCGGCCTGTCCGCCTTCATACCCGCCGGCGGTATGTGAATATCCGTAAATCCCGCCGACGGCCGTCGCATACGGATTGACATTGTGGCAATTGCCGTAAAGGCCGCGCGAACAGAAGTAGCAGGTGCCGCAGCAGACATTGAAGGGGACGAGCACCTTGTCGCCCACTTTGAGTTTTTCGACTGCCGGGCCGACCTCTTCCACAATGCCGATGAATTCGTGACCGAACGTCTGTCCGACGCGCGTGTCCGGCATCAGGCCGTGGTAGAGGTGGATGTCGGATCCGCAGATCGCCGCGCGCGTCACGCGCACGATGGCATCTTCGGGATGCAGGATCTGTGGCTCCGCTTTGTCTTCGACCCGCACTCGGAACGGGCCGCGATAGGTCATTGCTCTCACAGCGTTACCTCCTGCGGGGCATCGTGCAAGGCATGCACCGGCAGAGAAGTCCGCGCGCCGAGGCCGGTTGAAACGTTTTTCGTCCTGCCGTCACTACCTGTCCGACCCGTCAGTGGTCAGAAAGGAAAAAAGTACGAATGATCCGTTTCTCGCTTCGCAGGCTTCCGCTGTTCCTCCTCGCCGCCGCCCTCGCCGTTCCGGCGATGGCACTCAACGTCGTCAACACGTCCGCCCCGCAGATCAACTGTGTTTTCACGACCACCACCCCCTGCACCGTCTCCGGCACCGACTATGTTTCGACGTTCATGGGAGGTGCGGCGCGGCTGCAGTCGCGCATTTACCAGGGCGCGCCCGGCTCCACCGCTGCGTACAAGTGGGTGTACCAATATCGGATCGATCTGACGCAGGTCGCCGGCGTGACGTATCCCCCCTCGGCCGATCAGCTCGCGATCTACAACTTCGGCCCGGTGCTGCATTACGACTACGACTTCAACGGCAGCAGCACCGACGAGGTGTTCAACATCGCCAGCGGCGGCCTCGGCACGAAGGGCGTGACCTCCGCGTACTACTCCGGCTCGTTCCTCTACTTCGTCCTCGGCAGCGCGGTGTTCGCCGGCAGCTATCCCGGCGGCGGCGAGAGCAGCTACTTCTTCGGCGTGGTCTCCGATTACGCGCCGGTGCTGCGGACCGTGTGGGTGCACACGGACAGCGGCTGGGTTTCGATGACCGGGTACGCGCCGCAGTATCCGTGATGTAGGCGCGCTGCCGCGCGAGGTGTGGCGGACACGCGACACCTCGCGCGCAGCGCGTCAATGCGCGGTCTGCACCAGTCGCAGGTTATTCATCACCCGCTCGTCATTCGGCCGCACTGCCAGCGCGTGGCGATACGCATCCGCGGCCTCGTCGCGCAGGCCGAGTTGCGCGAGCGACCATCCGAGGTTGTTCCAGGCGTCGGCGGATTGCGGGTTGTGGCGGGTGGCGTCGCGATTCGCTTCCGCCGCGGCCAGCCACTCCTTCCGCTGAATCGACTCCAGACCCGCATCGAACGCGGCCGCATAGTCGTTCCAGGTGCGGCCGGGCTGCGCACCGAGCGCAACGTCGAGGCGCGAGGCGAGCTCGCGTGCGTCGGCGAACGCGGGACTCTGCTCGATGGCCGTACGGACGTGCGGAATGGCCTCGCCTGCGCGGCCGCGCTTCACCAGCCAGCGGGCGTAGAAAAAATGCGCGTTCGCATCCGGATTGAGCTCCAGCGCGCGTTTGAAATGGCGCTCCGCGACGGTCTGCTCGCCGAGCTCCCCTTCCACGATGCCGCGATTGATCTCCAGCGCCGAGTAGTTCGGCGCGAAGGCAGCGGCGCGTTCGAAGTCGTGACGTGCGGCGAGGTAGTCGCCGCGGATCATGCGCGTGAGGCCGTAATTCATCCATGCCCGGCCGTTCGCGGGACTCTTCTCGATCACATCCGCCCACAACGATTCCTCGCTGCGCCACGTGGTGTTGCGGGCGCGCGTTCCGGCTGCGAATGCGAGGAGCACCGCGATCGCGCTCGCGATGACGAGCTCGCGCGATCTGTTTTTCACGCGGAGTGCGATGAGCCACACCACTGCCGCCACGAAGCCGATGTACGCGAAGAACACGCGATGTTCGTTCGCCACCTCGGCCAGCGGAAAGATGCTCGAGGTCGGCGCGAGCGCGATCGCGAACCAGGCGATGCCGAACGCGATCGGCCGCGTTTCCGGCTTGCGCGAGGCGCGCCGCGCGAAGAGCAGCAGCGCTAAGACGAAGACGTACCCGGCGATCGCGCGCGTGTCGTACCAGTGCGCGAACGGCATCCAGTCCGTGTCCGCCGTCAGACCGATCGGCAGAAAGAAGAGGCGGAAGTAGTGCAGCCAGACGAAAGGCTGTGTGATGGCGTAGCTCCACGCCGATCCGCCGCCCGACTGCCACTCCGGAGCGTTCATTTTGCTGAGGAAAATGAGCAGAACGGCGCCGAGAAGGAGCGGCGGGAGGGCGAGACGGAGCGCGCGTTTGCGCGATTGATTTTCGATGAGCGTCGCGTAGGCGTAGAGCAGCGGCGCGAACACGACCACCGGCGCTTTCGCCAGCGCGCCGATCGTGAGCGGCAGCAGGTAGAGCAGCGTGCGCCGCGCGAACGGAGAGCGCTGATAGAGGATGAACGAGGCGATGAGTCCGATCGCGGAGAGGAGCTCGGAGCGGGCGGAGATGAGGTTCATCGTCTCCGTGTTCGCGGTGTGTACACAGAAAAGTGTCGTCGCGAACAGCGCCGGCCATGGGCCGAGGAAATGGGCGAAGAAGATCACCAGCAGCGCGGCGGTGAGCATCAGCAGAACGATCTGGGTGATGTGAAACGGCCGCGGATTGAGGCTGTGCGTCTGCGCGTAATCGAGCGCGAGCGACAACGTCACGAGCGGACGGTAGGTCGCGTTCTGCGGCAGCGCGCTGAACGTGTGCGCGTCGGTGAAGTAGCGCGGGACGTACTCGAGGCTGCGGAGATAGAGGTTGTTCTCGATGACGTGCGAGTCATCGAAGTGGAACGAGTTGTCGAGCGAGTTCGCGTACGCCGCCGCGACCAAGGCGATGGCGGCGGCGCATGCGAGAAGAAAAGGCGTGCGGGACAAATCGCAGCGATGCTGCGCTTCGGGCCGCGCATCGGGCAAGAGTTTTTCGAGATCCCGCGCCGCCCCTCCCCGTTTACGATGTCTCCGTGCCCGACTGGAGCTATCGCACCGTTCTTCGTCCGCTGATGCTGGCGATGGGGCCGGAGCGTTCGCGCCGCCTTGCCACGTCGACGCTCTCCACGTTAGGCCGCCTCCCCTTCGGACTTCGCGCCATCGACTTCCTCGGGCACATGCGTCCCGATCCCCGCCTGCGCACGCGCGCCGGCTCGATCGATCTCTGCGGCCCGATTGCGCTCGGCGCGCTCATCGATCCGCGCGGCGATGCGCTGGCGGCGTTCGCGCGTTTCGGCGCCGGCATGATCGAAGTCGGGCCGGTGGCGGAACGAGCGACGGACGCAGTTCCGGAGTGGCGGGTGGACGTCGGTCAGCGCACGATCGACTGCGCGCAGCCGATCACCGTCAGTGTGGACGAGGTCGAGCGTAATCTCGCCCGCGCCGATGGCGGTGTCGCGATTTGTGTGCACATTGCAAAGCAGGATGGCGATGCCGTTCGCCGCATCGTGGCGCGGCTGGAACAGCACGCGGCGATGTTCGTGGTCGACGCGAGCAACCTCGAAGATGCGAAAAGCTCGAAGCCGGTCCTTCGGAGTGCGGCGG
>JALYOB010000194.1 GCA_030857085.1 Acidobacteriota bacterium
CGCTCGGGATGACACAGGGGACGACACCCGTTGCGCCCAATGCGGGAGGCCGCTGATGCCGCTCCAGCGGAAACGTCTCCTGCAGATCTTCGCGGTGCTCGCAGCCTGGGCGCTCGTGGTGGTCTTTCGTCTCGCGCAGGTGCAGCTCGTGCGGCACGATCATTACGTCGCGCGTGCGCAGCGGCAGCAGGAGTCGACGCTCGCCCTCAATCCGGTACGCGGCTCCATTCTCGACAGCAGAGGTCGCGTGCTCGCGGAGAGCATCGCCGCCGAATCGATCTACGCCGACCCGCAGGCCATCACCGATCGCCGCGCGGTTGCCAAAGCGCTCGCGAACGTGCGCGGCATCGGCCTCACCGCGCGTGAGATCGAAGCAAAACTGCGCGCCGACAACAGCTTTGCGTGGATCGCGCGGCAGTTGCCGCTCGAAGTGACGGGGCAGGTGCGCAAGCTCGCGCTGCCCGGCATCTTCTTCATCGAAGCGCATCGCCGCTCCTACCCCCGCGCCACCCTCGGTGCGAACGTCGTCGGCTACGTCGGCCTCGATGGCAACGGCCTCGCCGGCGTCGAGCATTCATTCGATGAAGAAGTGCGCGGCACGCCGGGCAAAGTCACGCTGCTGCGCGACGCGCGCCGCGGTGCCTATCTCGTCGGCGGCGACGGCGCGAATCGTCCGCGTGACGGACATCACGTCGTCCTCACCATCGACAGCGTCATTCAGTTCATCGCCGAACGCGCGCTGCAGAACACCGTCGCCACGTATCGCGCGAGCGGCGGCTCGATCATCATCATGGATCCCAACGACGGATCGATTCTGGCGATGGCGTCCGCGCCGACGTTCGATCCGAATCGCTTCCGCGAGTTCTCTCCCGCCGCGTGGCGCAATCGCAACGTGCAGGACCTCTACGAGCCCGGCTCGACGTTCAAGATCATCACCGCGGCGGCGGGTCTCGAAGAGAAACTGGTGACGCCGTCGCAGGTGCTCGACTGCGGCAATGGCGAGCTCACCATCGGCAACATCACCATTCACGAGCACGACGGCCATCGCTATCAGCTGCTGTCGTTCGAAGACGTGATCGTCAACTCTTCCAACGTCGGCACCGCCCGCGTCGGACTGGCTCTCGGGCAGCAGCGGTTTTACGACTGGATTCGCCGCTTCGGCTTCGGCGATCGCATCGGCATTCCGCTGCCGGGCGAGTCGACCGGACTCGTGCGCCGCGCCGACAAATGGACGCCGGTGTCGCCCGCGAGCATCTCCATCGGACAGGAGATCGGCGTCACGCCGCTGCAGATCATTCGCGCGGTGAGCGCGGTTGCGACCGGCGGCGTGCTGGTCGAGCCGCGCATCGTGCAGCGCGTCGTCGATGACGAAGGCAAAACGATTTACGAGCCGCCGCACCATCCGCCGAAGCGGGTGATGTCGGAAAAAACGGCCGCGGTGCTCAACGAGATTCTGAAAGCGGTCGTCTCGCGCGGCACCGGCGAGAAAGCCGCGCTCGCCGAGCACGTCGTCGCCGGAAAAACAGGAACGGCGCAGAAAGCCGGACGCGGCGGCTACATGCCGGGACAGTACGTCGGCTCGTTCGCAGGGTACGTTCCTGCCGACCGGCCGAAGCTCGCGATTCTCGTGGTGATCGATCAGCCGCGCGGCCAGTATTACGGGGGAACCGTCGCCGCTCCTGTGTTCGCGGAGGTGGCGGAGGCGACGCTGCGATACCTGGGAGTGCCGCCTTCGATTCCGTCGCGCACGATCGGCGTCGATCGCCCGTTGCTGGCCGCGTTTTCGCAACCGCAGCGGAGCGTCGGCCCGGCCACCGCGGTTCCCGACTTGCGAGGCCTCGACGCACGCGCGGCGATCGCGAAAGCAGTCGCGAGCGGTCTGACGGTGCGGGCCATCGGAAGCGGAGTCGTGACCTCACAACAACCGGAAGCGGGCGGAGCTCTGCCGCCCGATCGCAAATTGATCCTGCAGCTTTCCAGAACGGAGGCGCGCGGATGAAATTGTCCGAGCTCCTTCGGAACATCGACACTCGCGCCGTGCGCGGCGACGCGGACGTGGACATCACCCTCGTCACGCCCGACTCCCGTCTGGTGCGCGACGGCGCTCTGTTCGTCGCCATCCCCGGCACGGCCAAAGACGGAACCGCATTCGTTCCGATGGCCGTCGAAAAAGGGGCGCGTGCGATCGTCACCGAGCGCAACGACCTCAACGCAAAGGCGACCGTGATCGTCGTCGACGACGCGCGCGCCGCACTCGCGCTCATCGCGGCGAATTTCTATGGCCGTGCCGCGGACAAGCTCTCGCTCGTCGGCGTCACCGGCACCTCCGGCAAGACGACCACCACCCGCATGATCGAGTCGGTGTTCGATGCCGGAGGCGAACCGGTCGGCCTCATCGGAACCATCGAATACCGGGCCGGCGACGAACGCCTCGTGGCCGATCGCACCACGCCCGACGCGGTCGTGCTGCAGGAGTGGTTCGGGAAGATGGTCGCGGCCGGCGTGCACCACGCCGTGATGGAAGTCTCGTCGCACGCGCTCGCGCTCAAGCGGACGTACGGCGTTCATTTCGCGGCGGCGGTGTTCACGAACCTCTCCCGCGAGCACTTCGATTTTCATCAGGGCTTCGACGACTACTTTGCGGCGAAGAAGATCCTCTTCACGCAGATCGATCGCGGCAACCAGACCGCGGTGGTCAACCTCGACGACGAATACGGCCGCCGTCTGGCGAACGAGCTCGGCGCGACCGCGATGACGTTCGGCCGCGATGCGAATGCGGACATTCATCCCGCCGAAGACTTCACCATTTCGGTGGAAGGTCTGCGCGGCGTCGTTCGCACGCCGAAAGGCGACGTGCGCGTCGAGTCGACGCTGTTGGGCCTGCCGAATCTCTACAACTGGCTCGGCGCCATCGGCGCGTCGCTCATTGTCGGGATCCCCATTCCGCAGATCGAAGCGGGCATTCGCAACCTGCAGTCGGTGCGCGGCCGCTTCGAGCGCGTGGCCGCGACTGGCGGGCCGACGGTGATCGTCGACTACGCCCACAAACCCGACGCGCTCGAGAAGTTACTGCACGCCGTGCGGGAGATCGCCGGCCAGCGCAAACTCAAAATCGTCTTCGGCTGCGGCGGCGATCGCGATCGCGGCAAGCGTCCGCAGATGGGGGAGATCGCCTCCCGCCTCGCCGACGAGGTGATCGTCACCAGCGACAACCCCCGCAGCGAGTCGCCGAAGGCGATCATCGAGGAGATCCTTCAGGGAATCGCGGGAAAGAACGCGATCGAGATTGCAGACCGGCGCGACGCGATCGCGCGGACGATCGCCGAATCGGCCGACGACGACGTGATCGTCATCGCCGGCAAAGGTCATGAGACGTATCAGGTGGTCGGCGACGACGTCATTCATTTCGACGACCGTGAAGAAGCAGAACTGGCGCTCAATAAGCGTCATACAAAATCAGCTCGAAATTAGCTTGAAATTGATCATGAAATTGAACTATTCTTTATCTCGCCCGATCCGGTGTCGCGTTCCGGCTCCGTCGGTCCGTTTTGGCGAGGGTGGGTGTGTGGTGTTCGCCGGGCAGTTCTCGGGGAAGGGGACGAGCAAAGGCGACAAAACGCGGCGGAGCCGGGAGGCGGCATCGCGCAGCGATGCTGCCGTTCTCGGTTCTCGGTTGTCGGTTATCGGTGTTCTTGCTGAAGCCCAACCGACAACCGACAACCAGCAACCGACAACCAACAACCGACAACCGCGCGAAGCGCGACAGGGAGGTCACTCATGCCTACGCTGACCTTCTCCCAACTCGCGGAAATGGTGGGCGGCACCGTCGTCCAGGGCGGCGACTTCGCCACCTCCTCGGTCGTCATCGACTCGCGTGAAGTGAAGCCCGACTCGGTCTTCTTCGCCATCAAAGGCGAGCGGCTCGACGGCCACGCCTTTCTCGAACAGGCATTGCAGACCGCGCGCGGCGCGATCGTCTCCCAGGTGCCGGAAAACGCGCCCGCCGACAAAGGGATCGTGCGCGTCGACGACACGACCGTCGCGCTGCAACAGCTCGCGTCCGCGATTCGCGACCGCTCGAACTTTCTGGTCATCGGCATCACCGGCTCCGCCGGCAAGACAACGACCAAAGAGATGATCGCCACGCTCGTCGCCACCGAGCGCCGCACGCACAAATCGTGGGGCAACTTCAACAACCTCATCGGCGCGCCGCTCTGTGTCGACAACACTCCTGACGATGCCGAAATCGTCGTCAGCGAGATGGGGATGAATCACAAGGGCGAGATCGCGCAGATGGCGAGCTGGATCCGCCCCGACGTCGGCGTGTACACGAACATCGCGCCGGTGCACGTCGAGTTCTTCTCCGACGGCATCTACGGCGTTGCCGCCGCGAAACGCGAGCTCCTCGAAGCGGTCGGCGCGCGCGGAAAGATCATCGTCAACAACGACAACGATCACGTGGTCCGCATCAGCAGCGACTACGAAGGGAAAAAGTTCACGTACGGCGTGCAGAACGCCGCCGACTATCGCGCCACGAACATCCGCGAGCGCGGCCTCCTCGGCACGCACTTTACGCTCGAAGCAGAAGGCGAAACGCGCGAGTTCGATCTCGCCATGCCTGGCGCGCACAACCTCGACAACCTTCTCGCCGCCATCGCCACCGCACGTGCGGTCGGCATCTCGTGGGAAGGCATCGAGCGCGGCGTGCGCGAGGTGAAGCCGGCGTATCACCGCGGCGTGATCGTCGACTTTAACGGCGCGCAGATTTACGACGACACCTACAACTCCAACCCGTACGCACTCGCGCGCACGCTCGAGCTCATGACGCAGGCCGATGTGACCGGCCGCCGCATTGCGGTCATCGGCGACATGCTGGAGCTCGGCGAACAGGAGCTCGACTTTCATCGTGAGTCGGGCCGCAGCATCCCTCGCACGATCGACGTCGTGGTCGGCGTCGGCACGCGTTCGCAGGCACTGCTCGACGGCGCGCGCGAAGCGGGCTTCAGCGAAGCGGCGTTGCGTCACTTCACCGATGCACGGGCCGCCGGCGCGTTCCTGCGCGCGTTCGTGCAGCCGGGCGATCTCGTGCTGATCAAAGGCTCCCGCGGAGTGGGACTCGACAAAGCCGTGGCCATGCTGGAGGAGTCGCGATGAACGACCTGCGGAGGATCGCGTAGTGCTGTATCACATTCTCTTCCGGCTGCGCGACGTCGTCGTCGGCTTCAATGTCTTCCGCTACATCACGTTCCGGACGGCATTCGCCGCGCTCACCGCGCTCCTCATCTCGTTCATCCTCGGTCCGTGGCTGATCGAGCGGATGCGCCGCATCAAGCTCGGCCAGTTCATCCGAGAGGAAGGTCCGAAATCGCACCAGGCGAAGGCCGGCACGCCCACGATGGGCGGCCTGCTGATCAACGTCGCGATTCTGATTCCGACGATCCTCTGGGCCGACATCTTCAATCCGTACATCTGGATCATCCTCTTCGTCACCGCGTCGTACGCGGCGATCGGCTTCGTCGACGACTATCGCAAGCTGGCCAAGAAGCGGAACCTCGGCCTCACGTCGAGGGAAAAATTCGTCGCGCAGTTCGGCGTCGCGCTGCTCGCGGCACTGGCGATCGCGTATCTGCCGATGCTCAAGAACAACTACTCGACGGCGATCACCTTCCCGTTCATCAAGGACGTGGTGCTGAACCTCGGCATCCTCTACATCCCCTTCGTGATGGTGGTGCTCGTCGGCGCGTCGAACGCGGTCAATCTCACCGACGGTCTCGATGGTCTCGCCATCGGCTCGACGCTCGTGGCGGCCGTGACGTACACCGTCCTCACGTACGCCGCCGGTCACGCGCGCATCGCCGAATACCTGCGCATCGCATGGGTTCCGCAAACCGGTGAGTTGGCCGTGTTCTGCGGCGCGATGGTCGGCGCATCGCTCGGCTTCCTCTGGTTCAACGCCCATCCCGCCGAGATCTTCATGGGTGACGTCGGATCGCTGGCGTTGGGCGGCGCGATCGGTTGTCTGGCCGTGATGATCAAGCAGGAGATCCTGCTCGTTCTCGTCGGCGGTCTGTTCGTGCTCGAAGCCACCTCGGTCATCCTGCAGGTCGCATCGTTCAAGCTCACCGGCCGCCGCATCTTCAAGATGTCTCCGCTCCATCACCACTTCGAGCTGTCGGGCTGGAAGGAAACGAAAGTCGTCGTGCGCTTCTGGATCATCGCGGTCATGTTCGCGATGATGGCGCTGGCGACGCTCAAACTCCGATGAGCACCGATCGCCGTTCGACGCCGCGCGATGTATCGCCGAAAGCCCTCGTCATCGGAGCGGGGAAGTCGGGCGTCGCGTCTGCGAATTTTTTAGCAGCTCAGGGCGAGCGCGTCATTCTCACGGACGCCAATGCGAATCCCTCGCTGCCGATGGAACTCGATTCCCGCGTCGAATGTGCGTTCGGTCGCGCGGGCGACTCGACGGATTTTGCGCTGCTCGATGGCGTGCGTGTGATCGTGATCAGCCCCGGCGTCCCGACGACCATTCCGCTCGTGCAGCGGGCGGCCGAACGGGCGATTCCGGTGTTGGGGGAGATCGAGCTCGCGTTCCGCCAGATCAAAGGCGGCACCGTCATCGCCATCACCGGTTCGAACGGCAAGTCGACCACGACCGCGCTCATCGGCGAGATCCTGCGCGTGGCGGGAAGGCAGCCGATCGTCGCCGGCAACATCGGCGAGCCGTTCATCGCTGCGATCGACACCGAACGCCCGCGCACATACGTGCTCGAGCTCTCGTCGTTTCAGCTCGAGGCGGTCGAGTCGTTCCACGCAAATGTGGCGCTGCTGCTCAACATCACGCCCGATCACATGGATCGCTACCCCCACTTCGACGCGTACGCCGCGGCGAAGCACCGCATTTTCCGCAATCAGACTTCCGGCGACACGGCAATCGTGAATGCAAACGAGCGCCGCGAGAACGCGCGCGATTCGATCGCCCGCGTCTGGCGCTTCTCCGCGACCAAGCCCGTCGAAACAGGCGCATGGCAGGACGGGGACGATCTCGTAATCCGCACGATCGGCGAAGAGCGCCGCATTCCGCGCGCGTCGCTGAAACTGCAGGGACAGGCGAACGTCGAAAACGCGCTCGCCGCATGGCTCGCGGCGCGCGCAGTCGGCGTCGACGACATGGACGTGCAGATCGCATTCGGCACGTTCGCCGGACTCCCGCATCGGATGGTGCTCGTGCGCGAGCTGAATGGCATCCGCTGGATCAACGACTCGAAGGGAACGAACGTCGACGCGACGCTGAAATCGCTCGCCGGCTTCGATCCCAACTCCGTCATCCTCATCCTCGGCGGCAAAGACAAGGCCGGCGAATTCGAACGGATGCGCGACGCAGTGCAGGAGAAAGCGCGCGCCGTCCTGACCATCGGCTCCTCCGCCGACCGCATCGCATCCGCCCTCGACGGCACCACCGAAATCATCAACGCCGACACGATGGACACCGCGGTCCAGTGGGCCCGCGAAAACGCGCGCAACGGCGAGACCGTCCTCCTCTCCCCGGCGTGCGCAAGCTTCGATCAGTACAGAAACTTCGAACACCGCGGGACGCACTTTGAAGAATTGGTGAATTCGTTATGAGTCGCGAGTTCGAACTCGTGTCACCCCGAGCGCAGTCGAGGGGTCCCCTTCCGACGGGCAATGCTCCGCGC
>JALYOB010000640.1 GCA_030857085.1 Acidobacteriota bacterium
GATCTACACCGAGCGTGCCGCGAACACGCTGGTCGAGGGCAGCCAGTTCTCCGTTGCATCCGACCGCTCGCGCTGGCAGGCACGCGTCGGCGTCCGCGTCAGCTTCTGATCTGTTTCATCATGTTGTTCCGAACGGCCACCCGGAAACGGGTGGCCGTTCTCATTTGGAGGATTCGATGAAACGCACTCTTCTCGCGCTCTGCACGCTCGTTTCATTCGCATGTGCGACGAACCCCGCCACGACCACAACGCCGCCCGCTGCCGCGCCGGCGACTGCAACTGCGCCCGCATCCGCCGAACCGCAGTGCAACGAGGGCACGGTGATTCTCAACGCAACGCTGTGGATCGAACGGGCCGCGGAGTACCGCGCGTCGGCGATCCAGACGTACAGCGCCGCACGGCGCGCGCTCGATCTCGCGCTCGCCGATCCGACCTGGACCGGCGCGGAAGAAGAAACGCCCGGCGGGGAAACGCAGCCGCCCGCGGTGATTCTCGATCTCGACGAGACGGCGCTCGACAACAGCGGCGCGCAGACCGCCGCGATTCGCGCGGGCAAGACATACGACAAGACGATGTGGAAGGAGTGGACGCGGCAGGGCATCGCTCCCGCCGTTCCCGGCGCGGCGGAGTTTCTCGCGTACGCGCGCAGCCGCGGCGTGACGCCGTTCTACGTCACCAATCGCGACCTCGACGAAGAACCAGGCACGCGCGCGAATCTCGAGCGGCTGAATTTCCCGCTCGATCCGAACGTCGACACGCTTCTGCAGCGCGGCGAGAACGGCTGGAAGACGAGCGACAAATCGCCGCGCCGCGCATTCGTCGCGTCCAAGTACCGCGTGCTGCTCCTCATCGGCGATGACCTGAACGACTTCACCACCGCCAGCGGCAAGACGCTCGCGGAGCGCGACGAGATCTTCGCGCGCACCGCAACGCAGTGGGGCTCGCGCTGGTTCATCCTCCCCAATCCGATGTACGGCTCGTGGGAAACCGCAGCCATCGCAGGCGACGCCACACAGTGCGAGAAAATCCAGCGACGCCTGAACGCGCTGCGCGAGAAATGATGATTCGGCACGTCGCATTCGCAGCGCTCCTCGCGATCGCCTCGCATGCATTCGCGGCGGCCAAGCCCGATCTGATCGTGGTGATCTCCGTCGATCAGATGCGCTTCGATTACGTCGATCGCTTCGCGCCATGGTTCACCACGAACGGCTTCAAGCGCTTCACCGATCGCGGCGCGCGGTTCACCAAAGCGCGGTATCGCTACAGTACGACCTTCACCGGTCCTGGTCACGCGGCGATCGGAACGGGCCAGCTGCCCGCCGAAAGCGGCATCGTCGGCAACAGCTGGTTCGAGCCCGACGCGGCCACCAACGCCGACGCGTGGGACTGGTACTTTGACGACAACACGACCTACCGCTCGTCACGCATCGCCTCGACGCCATTCGAACGCGAAGGCGATTTCTGGTGGAAGAGCGGCGGCTCGCCGCGCTACTGCGTGTACGACAGGCGCGTGCAACCTTCCGAAGGGAAGACGACCGGGATGTCGCCCGTCTCGCTGAGCGGCGACAGCTTCGGCGATCGCCTCAAGGAGCACTATCCGAAGGCGCGGGTGATGTCGCTGGCGGTGAAAGACCGCGCCGCGATTCTCATGGCCGGCCGCCGCGCCGACGCGGTCTACTGGTTCGACTACCGCGTTCCGGCATTGATCTCGTCCACCTACTACCGCTTCAATCCCGCGGTCTTCGCATTCAACAGCACGATCGCCGGCTACATCCCCGCGAGCGCGCAATGGACGCCGTCGCCGTACATCCCCGCCGATGAACTGCGCCGCGTGACGTTCGACCCGCCGGAAGCATGGCCGCTCAAGAACAACACCTACGGCGGCACGTTCCCTCATCCGATCAAGACGCCCAAAGCGTTGACGTACACACCATTCGCACATCAGATGCTGCTCGATTTCGCGCAGCATCTCATCGCCACGGAAAATCTCGGCGGCACACCGAACACGCCCGATCTCCTCTTTGTCGGCATCTCCCCCACCGACTACCTCGGCCACTATTACGGTCCCGATTCGATGGAAGTGGCGGACAGCATGGTGCGCCTCGATCGCGCACTCGCGTCGTTTCTCGATGCGCTCGAACGCCGCTTCGGCGATCGCGTGCTCGTCGCGCTCACCGCCGACCACGGCGTCACTCCGAATCCGGAGATCGTGAAGCTGCGCAATCCGAAAGCGGACGCCGGCCGCGTCGACATCCGCACGCCCGATCCGAAGGCAAAACTCATTTCCGATCTGCCGCCGCTGCGCATCGAGATCGAACGCGCATTCGCGAAAAAACTCGGCATTGCCTTCGACGCCGATGCGCCGCTCGCGCACGCGCTGGTGGCGTTCTTCGAAGAGCCGAGTCTCTGGATCCACTGGAAGCGCATCGACGCGCTGCACATCGATCACGATCGCGCACGCCGCGCTCTGCGCGATGTCCTGCGCTCGATGCAGTCGCGCGGCTTCGCAGACGCGTTCACGAGCAGCGAGCTGCTCGCGCCGAATCCGAATGCCACGCCGATCGAGCAGCTGATGCGCGCGTCGTATCGCAGCGATCGCGCCGGCGACGTGCTGATGGCGCTGCGCCCCGGCTGGATCTGGATGTGGGGCTCGAACAGCACGACGCACGGTCAGCCTTCCGAGACCGATCGCCACGTGCCGCTGATGTTCTGGGGCGCAGGCATCAACCCCGGCACGTACGACGTCGAAGCCTCTCCGCTCGATCTCGCCGCGACGCTCGGCGCGATCGCAGGCGTCGAAGCAGGCGGCCGCACGTCGCGCGTCTTGCCGTGCGTCAGGCGGTAACGCGAGCCTCCGGTTTGGAGTGCGGCGACGCCAGTCGCCGCTTTGGCTCCGAAG
>JALYOB010000641.1 GCA_030857085.1 Acidobacteriota bacterium
GGCAAAGCGGCGACTCGCGTCGCCGCACTCCAAACGCTGATACTCTCCGCTCCGATGGCAGCGGTTCAGATCTTCCCCGCGGTGAACGCGTCGCTCAACGCACTCAGCGGCATTTTTCTGTTGATCGCGTACGTGCACATCCGCCGCAGGCGCATCGCCCAGCACCGCCGCTACATGCTCGCCGCCTGCACCACCTCGGTTCTCTTTCTGATCTCGTACGTGACCTATCACGCCATGCGCGGCGGCGTCATGACGCGCTTCGCGGGAAGCGGCTTCTGGCGCACGTTCTACCTGACCATGCTCACCACGCACACGATCCTTGCGGTGGTCATCGTGCCGCTGGCGATCCTCAGCGTCTGGAACGGTCTGAAGATGCGCGTGCCGCAGCACCGGCGCGTCGCGCGCTGGACGTTTCCGCTCTGGATGTACGTCTCGGTCACGGGCGTGCTGGTCTACTTCTTCCTCTATCATTGGTTCCCGTCGCACGCATGATTGCCTCCGCCCCCTTTCCCGACGAGCTTCGCGCGTACGCACCGGCCGACGCGGCCGAAGCGGCGCATCAGACGGAGATGGTCAAGTTGTTGACGAACGCGGGCGAGCCGTTCTCGCGCGTGCACTTTGCGCCGGGACACTTCACCGCGAGCTGCTACATCATCGATGACGCCGGCCGCATCCTGCTGCATCACCACCGGCGGCTCGATCGCTGGCTGCAGATGGGCGGTCATGTCGAAGAAGGGGAGTCGCCCGCGCGCGCGGCACTGCGTGAGGGTGCCGAGGAATCGGGCCTCGACGATCTCGAGCTCGCGGGCGGCGGCATTTTCGATCTCGACATTCACCCCATTCCTGCAGGCAAAGGGGAGCCGGATCATCATCACTTCGACGTGCGATACCTTGCGCGCACGGCGGCACCGGAGCGCATCGCCATCGATCGCGCCGAGTCGAACGAGCTCGCGTGGGTCTCGCTCGAACGCGCGGGCGAGTTGATGCAGGGAGCGGAGTCGCACCGCGTTCTGCGCAAGATCGCGCACTGGCTGCGCGAGAGGAGCATGCGTTGATTACGAACACACCGCCGCTGATGGAAGGCGATCTCGAAAAGAACCCGTTCGCACAGTTCTCGCGCTGGTTCGAAGAAGCGAAGCAGAAGCAGCCGGTGTCGCCCGAGGCGATGACGGTTTCGACGTGCGGCAGCGATGGAATCGTGAGCTCGCGCGTCTGTCTGCTCAAGAGCTTCGACGCGCGCGGCTTCGTTTTCTACACGAACTACAACAGCCGCAAAGGACAGCAGATCAGCGACAACCCGCGCGTCGCGCTGTCGTTCTACTGGGCCGCTCTCGAACGGCAGGTGCGCATCGAAGGCGTCGCCGTCAAAGCAACGGCGGAAGAAGCGGACGCGTACTTTGCGACCCGCCCGCGCGGCAGCCAGCTCGGCGCTTGGACGTCGAATCAAAGCTCGGTCATCCCCGGCCGCGGCGATCTCGATCAACGTTTCCGCGAGCTCGAAGCGACATACCGCGACCGTCCCGTGCCGCGCCCTCCGCACTGGGGCGGCTATCGCGTCATCCCCGTCGAAATCGAATTCTGGCAGGGGAGACCGGACCGCCTGCATGACCGGTTCGTGTACCGGCTGCGGGAGCCGAAGGATTGGGTGATTGTGAGGGTGGCACCGTAATCGGTTGACCCGTTCCCAGTTGCCTGTTGCCGCGCAGTTCGTTGCCTGGACTACAGGCTGCGCGGTCACGGGCAACTGGCAACAGGTCAACGCGCTACGCGACGACCCTAGAGTTCGACATTCTCCACTTCCCCCACATCCGGCCTCTTCCCCGTAATCATCCCCTTCACCACCTCGAACAGCACGACGGCCTGTGGTTTGTTCAGTTCGAGGAACATGGCCATTTCGATGTCGACACCGATGAGGACCATGCGCGGGTCGTCGGGGGTGCCGTCTTTTTCGCCCCCTTCGGCGCCGAACCAGGCGCGCCAGTCGGGCTGGTAGAGCTCGCGGATCTTTTCGCGATCGTCGACGATGCGGGCGCGGCCCGAGACGGAGACCCATTCGCGCGTGCGGTCTTTGTAGTAGGCGAGGTTGACCTGCGGGTCGTCGCCGATCTCGATCAGTTTCTCCGACGCGCGATCGGTGACGAACCAGAGATCGGCGCCGGCGGCGCGCTTCTGCGTCGCCATCGGACGCGAGACGAGATGTCCGTCGGCGCGGCGGGTCGTGAACATCGCCGTCTCCATGTCGTCGATCAGATCGTAGAGCTTCTCTTTCGTTGCCATGAGCGGGAAAGGGAGCAAGTGCATTGCCACGACCGGTACACTCGGATGTATGAAAAAACGCATCCTCTTTCTCTGTACGGGGAACGCCGCGCGCTCGCAGATGGCGGAGGGGCTTGCGCGGGCCTTTCACGGCGACGTGCTCGACGTCGTGTCCGCCGGCTCGCGTCCCGCAGGATGGGTGCATCCGCTCGCCATTCGTGCGCTCGCGGAGATCGGCATCGATGCCAGCGATCACACTTCGAAAAGCGCGGGCCAGTTCATCGATCAGCCGTTCGACGTGGTCGTGACCGTGTGCGATTCCGCGGCGCAGGATTGCCCGAACTGGCCCTGCGCGAAACGCATCGAGCACTGGCCGATCAAAGATCCGTCGTGGGGGGAGGATGATCCGGCGACGCGTTACGACCGATTCGTCGCGACACGGAACGAGCTGGAGAAGCGGATCGAGGAGCTGGTGAAAACGATTTAGGAGTGCGGTGGCAGAGCCACCGCTTTCACATCCCAAAGCGGTGGCTTTGCCACCGCACTCCTAAATCGCCTTCGCGCCATCCGGAACCAGCAACCGCAACGACGCCGGCTTCACGCGCACATGCAGCACATCCCCAAGCTCCACCGGCTCGCCAT
>JALYOB010000195.1 GCA_030857085.1 Acidobacteriota bacterium
CCGCGCGGCAGCTCCGCTGCCGCAGTAAGAGCGGCGACTGGCGTCGCCGCACTCCAAAAGAATCTCTTCTACGTGGCGCCATTCGGTTGCGCCGTTGCCGATCGCAACGCGCACGCAATACTGGTCCCGCAACTTCGTATGCGAGACGAACAGCTTCCCGCTCGCGTTGTAGCGCTCGAGCAGCGCCATCGTCGCGTCATCTCCTTCGCGCAAACGGAACACGACCACGCTGAACGACTGCGCGATCACTTCCACGTCCTCGCGGTTCCGCAACTCCTCCGCAAGACGTTCAGCCAAAGCGACGTGGCCGCGAATCACATCGCGTAACCGCTCCAGCCCGTAGTGCTCCAGCACGAGCCACAACTTGAGCGCACGGAATCTGCGTCCGAGCTGCAGGCCGTAATCCATGTAGTTGATCTCGGCCGTATCGGTGGTCTTGAGATATTCAGGCACGAGCGAGAACGTCTCCCGCAACACCTCCGGGCGACGCGTGTAGAGCACGCTGCAGTCGATGGGGGTGAAGAGCCACTTGTGCGGATTCGTGACGATCGAGTCCGCGTACTCGATGCCGTCCCAGAGGAAGCGGTATTCGCGAACGATGGTCGCGGAGCCGGCGTACGCGGCGTCGACGTGAAACCAGATGTTCTCGCGCTGCGCGATCTCGCCAATCGCCCGCACCGGATCGATGGCCGCAGTCGACGTCGTCCCCGCCGTCGCCACGATCGCGCACGGCAATGCGCCGGCCGCACGATCGCGCGCGATCGCCTCTTCGAGCGCATCGACGCGCATCCGGAACTGCTCGTCCGCCGCGATTTTGACCACACCCTTCTGACCGAATCCGAGCGCGAGGGCGGCTTTCTCCACCGACGAATGCGCGTGCTCGGAACAGTAGATGCGCAGCGGCGGGAGATCGCGTCCGGCGATGCCTTCACGGCGGATGTCGAGATTCAGCGCCTCGCGCGCGGCAGCGAGCGCGAGAAAGACGTTGATCGATGCGGTGTCGTTGATGATGCCGAAGAGGTTCGACGGTAATCCGAGCGCGTCACGCAGCCAGCGCAAAGCAAGGGTCTCGAGCTCCGTCAGCGCGGGCGAGGTTTTCCAGAGCATGCCGTTCGCGTTGAGCGCGGCCGTGAGGAGCTCGCCGAGGACGCCTGCCTGCGATCCGGTGATGCTGAAGTAGGCGAAGAAGGAAGGATGGTTCCAGTGGGTAATGCCGGGAAGGATCTTCTGCTCGAATTCAGCGAAGAGCTCGTCGTACGGCTTCCCATCCTGTGAAGGCGCATTCGCAAACTGTTTCTCGACATCCCCCGGCTGCACGCGCGAGAGCACAGGAAAGGAATCGATGTTCTCGAAGTAGTCGGCGATCCAATCGACCGCGCGATGCGCCGCGGCGCGGAAGTCGGTGGTGGTGGGGTCGAGCTTCATGCGCCGAGTGTATGACGAGAGGCCTCCGGCGGCCGGGGGCACGGCCCCCGGACCCCGTCTGCAGGGCAAGCCTCCGCGACACAGTTCGTTGCATTCGCCCGACTGTCGCGGAGGCTTGGCCTGCAAGCGGGGTCCGGGGCCCGCGGCCCCGGCCGCCGGAGGCCCCTCGTCGTCCTCGTCGACTACGAAGCGCCCTTGCCCGACAGCACCGCGGGGATCGTCCGCAGCAGGATCTTGAGGTCCAGGGACGGCGACCAGTTATCGATGTACTGCAGATCGAGCTTCATCCAGCGATCGAAATCGTGGATCTCGTTGCGGCCGCTGATCTGCCAGAGGCAGGTCAGGCCGGGCTTCATCGAGAGGCGGCGGCGGTGCCAGCGGTGATACGACGCCACTTCCTCCGGGATTGGCGGACGGGGGCCGACGAGGCTCATGTCCCCTTTGAGCACGTTCCAGAGCTGCGGCAGCTCATCCAGCGAGAAGCGGCGCAGCCAGCGGCCGACCGGCGTGATGCGAGGATCGTCCTTCGCCTTGAACACCGGGCCGTTCATCGAATTCAGATGCGCAACTTCCTCGCGGCGCGCGTGCGCGTCGGCGATCATCGTGCGGAACTTGTAGAGCGTGAACATCCGGCCGTTGAGGCCGATGCGTTTCTGCTTGAACAGCACCGAGCCGGGCGAGCTGAGTTTGATCGCCAGCGCGGCGAAGCCGATCACCGGGAACGCGAGCGCGAGCAGCAGCAGCGAGACCGCGACGTCGAGCGCACGCTTGAGCGCGAGCTGCGTTTCATTCGAAGGGGTGGTGGTGAACGTCAGGAACGGCACACCTTCCAGCTCTTCGAGCTCCAGCCGCGCGACGCGGTTCTGGAAGATGTTCATGGCGACGCGCGTGCGGATGCCGAGCTCCTCGCACATGATGAAGATCTGCTTCATCTCGTCGAGCTTCTTGCGCGTGACGGCGAACACGACTTCATCGATCGGCTCATCGATCACATGCGCCTCGAGGATGCGCTTGAGATCGGGCACGTTGCCGTACACGCGGTATCGCGCCCAGCCGTTCGAGAGGCGATGGCCATCCGAAACGAATCCGAGGATTTTGTAGCCCCAGTATTTGTGGCCGACGATCATCCGGGCGATGTCGGTGGCGCGACGGCCGGTGCCGACGATCAAAACGGTTCGATAGTTGAGACCTTTCGAACGCACCCAGCGCGCGAGCACGCGCACGAGGATCTTTTCCGCGACCAGCAGCACCAGTCCGAGACTGGCGAAGAGGATGAACCAGGTACGCGAGAGCTGCCGCAGCGGCAACAGGTACGCGAGCGTCGCGAGCAGCACCGTGCCGGTGAAGACGACCCGGATCGTCGTCAGCGCCTCGCGCGTGAGCGGCACGGTGCGATGGGAGTGATAGCTGTTGTAGCTGAAAAGAAGCGCTGACCAGATGATGACGACCAGCGGGTAGATCTTGAGGTACTCGGCGAGCGGATAGAGGCCGGTGGGGAAATTCACCGGATCGATGACCGGAAGGACGATGTCGCGGATGAAGAACGCGGCGAAAAACGCCGCGGTGGTCAACGCGAGGTCGACCAGAAAAACGATCCGCGCCACCATGCGCGCCTTCTGTTTCAGCATCGGGGTTCTATCTTTTTTACCGCAACCGGATTACGGATCGGAAGCGGATGTCGTCTAGAGCGAGCGAAACAACGATTCGTAGGCATCCGTGACGCGATCCCACGAGTAACGCTGCTGCGCCCGCTGCCGCGCCCGCGCCCGGAAGTCATTCCGGATGAGCGGGTTCGCCAGCCACACCCGCAGTATGCCGGAAAGCGACTCCTCGGGTCTGAGACGGAAATAACCTACCGCGCCGCCGCCGACTTCCCGATTCTCCGGCGTGTCGTGCGCGAGAACGCAGCCGCCCGAGGCCATCGCTTCGATGAGGGCGGGGTGCGTGCCGCCGACTTCGGTGGCCTGAATGTAGAGGCGCGCGTTGCGCTGGAGCGTGCGGTAGTCGGCGCCGTAGAGCGCGCCGGGGAAGAGGATGCGTTCGGATGCGTGGCGGTGGAGCTCGGCGACAAGGTCGTGCGCATAGAGGCCTTTGCCGAGCATCACCAGCGGAGGTGCGTCGGAGCCGAGTTTCTCGTACGCCTCCACCACTTCCAGCGGATTGTTCTCGGGCTCGAAGCGGCTGACGTAGAGAACGTAGCCGTCGCGCGTGATGCCGAGGCGTTCGAGGACGTTCGAGTCTTCTTCGATGGGAAAGTCGGCGCCGTACGGAATCGTGGAGGGCGAAGCGCCATATTCGCGTCGATAGTAGTCCTCGATCACGTCCGCATCCGCGATCACGACGTTCGCGAAGCTGACCGACATCGCTTCCCCCATCGAGTAGACCGCGCGTCCGAGGATGTTCCACTTGCGGCGCTTGCGCTCGATGCCGTCGACGTTGATCGCGCAAGGGATGCGCGCGATGCGGAGCAGCGGGAGGACGAATGCGTTCGCGGCGTTGCAGACCAGCACGGCGTCGAAGTCGCGGCGGAGCGCGTCGAGCGCGGAGAGGAATGCGTGCGAGACGGTCTCGAGGTACTTGTGCGATGCAGCGGGGAGGGTGATCCGATGCACGCCGTTCCACGTCTCGCCGTCGTATGCGTCATCGACGTCGCGGCAATAGACGCTGACCTCATGGCCGCGCTGCACGAGCCGCGACGACAGTTCGGCCGCGAACGTCTCGAAGCCGCCGTAGCGCGCCGGAACGCCGCGCGTGCCGAGGATGGCGAGCTTCAACGAAACCACCTCGCGAGCGCGCGATCGCTGACTTTGCGGCGCTGCTGAATCGCGCGCCGTTTGGCGCGGATGCGCGCGCGATTGCGCCAGAGCCAGGTGAATGCAGGGAGGGACGAACGCTCGACGGCGAGTGCGGCAAAGATCACGATGAGATCGCGCACGAGTTCGAACGGCAGATTGCGCAGCGCGAGATACGCGCCCTGATTTTTCAAGCGCAGCAGGAAGCGGTTCTTCACCGAATGCATGTTGATCTCGGCGGGCAGCTCGCGGCGCGCGTCGGGCGTCACGCGGCGGACGTGATACGCAATCGCACGCGGCTCACAGATCGCCTGCCAGCCGAAGAGACGGCCCCGCCATGCGAGATCGGCGTCTTCGCGATAGGCGAAAAAGTCTTCATCGAAGATCTCGCCATCGATGGCGGCATCGCGGAGGAAGGACATACGAAACATGCCCGCCGCGCCGCTGACGCCGAAGACTTCGAAGGGTTGCCCCGGTGTCATCCTGAGCCGCGAAGACGGCGAAGGACCTTCTCCGTGGCGCGCGGGAAGGTCCTTCGCTTCGCTCAGGATGACACCAGCGCGCGCCCCCCATGTCATCCCGAGCGGAGTCGAGGGATCCCCTGCCACGGAGGCGGTCGTCGCCTGCTCGCGGGGGATCCCTCGACTTCGCTCGGGATGACACCGGGTAATGTCCAGATGCCGCCCATTCCTCGTCATTCGCATCCCCGCCGAGTCGATCTCCTCGGTCGGCTCGATGTCGTAGCCGCGTGCGCGCATGAGCAGGCCGGTCGCGGAGCCGATGTCGTCGCTCGTCTGCATCGCTTCCACCAGACGCGCAATGTACTCGGGCAGCAGATGGCAATCGGGATTGAGGAGCAGCACGAACTCGCCGCGCGCGACGGCGATGGCTTGATTCACGGCCGCGCTGAAGCCGCGGTTCGTCTCGTTGCGAATCAGCGTCGCGGCGTGCGGCGCGACGAGCTGCACCGACTCATCGCTCGATGCGTTGTCCACGGCGAGCAGCTCGACGCTTCGATGCGTCTGCTGCCAGATTCCCTCCAGGCAGCGGCGCAGATACCGCGCGCTGTTCCAAGTTACGAGGACGACGGAGACGAGTCCGCGCTCCATCTCTCGAATGCCTTCCTCATCACGGTTGCGTAGGCGCGGAACGCGTCCCATCGTCCCACGCCGCGCGGGTGCAGGCCGATGATCCCCGCCGCGCACCGCATCATCATCCCGACGATGATCGCCCACCGCAGCGCCTCGGCCTGCGCGGGGCGGAACCACTTGCGCGCGTAGCGCCACATGTTGCGATACCAGACGTCGACGAATCCGGCGAAGCGAATGTGTTCGAGGCTCGCGCCGCCGAAGTGCCGCGCCTGCGCCGCCGGGACTACCCACACATCTTTCTTCGCCTCGGCCAGACGGCGGCAGTAGTCGACGTCTTCGAACCATGCCGGTGCGAACTGTTCGTCGAGCGGGCCGATCGCGTCGACCACTTCGCGCCTTACGAGCAGCGCGGCCGCGGCGGGTTGTTCGACGCGCGTCGGCGCGGCAAAGTCGACGTCGCGATAGCGATAGCGCGCCGTCAGCCGATTGTTCGGAAGCACCTTGTCGATCAGCAAAGCCTCGGCGGCAAGAGACGCGAGCGACGGCAACCGCCGCAACTGAAACTCACGCTGCGAGTCGCCTCCTTCATCGCTGAGAAGCGGCGCGGCGGCGGCGGCAGTCGGATTCGCATCGAGAAACTCAAACAGCAGCGTGAGCGCGCGCGGTGCGAGCTCGCAGTCGGGATTCAGGAGAAACACATAGCGGCCACGCGATTCGGCAAACGCGCGATTCGTTCCCGCGCTGAAGCCCGCATTCGAAGCCGATCGCAAGACGCGCGGCTTCGTTCCGAAAGCAGAGCCGCTGTCGATCAGCGCGATTGTGGCGTCGGTCGAGGCGTTGTCGTGCACGAGCACTTCGTACTCGAGCCCTTCACACGCCGCAGGAATCGAGCGAAGGCAGCGCTCGATGAAGCGCTCGCTGTTCCAGGTGACGATGAGAATCGAGACGTCGAGCGGGCGCGTCTCCCGGTGCGGGAGCGGTTCGTGCCGCGCTTCGAACATTACGTTTGCCATTGCTGAATCGCGCTGACGAGAGGGCGTGTCACGACTTCCCACCCAAACCGCGGACGGATGCGCTCGAGACTTTGTACGCAGGCCGAATGGAATTCGTCGTCCGCGAGCAGGCGGCGGATGGCATCCGCGACTGCGCCGGCGTCCCCCGGCGGGACGACGATGCCGAGGCTTTCCTGCTCCACCAGCTCTGCCGCGAACCCGCCGGCCGTGGCAATCACCGGAATTCCGGCCGCGATTGCATCAAACAGGCGCGTGCGGATGGAGTATTCGGCCTCCGCCGTACGACGGTGCAGCATGATAGCGATTTTGCCGGCGCGCAGCCATGCAAGACGCTCGCGATACGGCACCCATTCGTCGTTCGCCGACACATGTGCGCCGCCGCGCGCCAGGAGGCGCTCGAAACGATCGTCGCGGCGGCGGTCGATGAGGTTGCGGTTGGGACGGGCGCGGCCGAGGAAGAGGAGCTTTGCGCGGAGACCTTGTTCGTTGACGCGGACGACGGCATCGATCGCAGTGAGAGGATCGAGCCACTCCCACACCCCGCCACCCCAGACGATGACGTTGTCTTTCGGCTTCGCGCAGACGCGCGTCTCGGCGAGGTCGATGCCGAACGGCACTTCGATCCAGCGGGTCTCGCTGCTCTGCAGACGCTCGTAGAACTCGCGCTGTTTGCGTGCTGCGCAAACGAGGAGGTCGGCGCGGCGCAGGGCCTCGGAGAGCCGCCACCATTCCGCCGCCAGATGCACCCGCTGCCGCGGCGAGGGCCGCGCACCGTACAACTCGCGGAGCTCGAGAACGGTGGGATCGAAGAGGTCGTAGATGATGCGCTGCCCGCGGCGACGCTTGGAGAATCCGCGGGAGGGTTGGCCAATCAGGACGGACGCTTGTTTGAGCGCGCTTCGCGCGGCGGGGGTGCCGTGCTCGATGATGCGGAAGTGGCCTGTTGCCTGTTGCCCGTTACCGCGCAGTTGTGGCCCGCGCGACGTGGTCGCGGCAACTGGCAACGGGGAACGGGTCAACTCGTTCCCGGATCGGCCAACCTCGCTTTTCGCGATCAACGTGACATCGAAGTACCGTCCCAATTCCTCCGCCAAATGCCATGCGCGGATTCCTGGTCCGGCCATTCGTTCGCCGACGACGTCCGGCGTGTGGACTACAACCGAGAACATAAGCCTTCGATGATGCCGCGGAGCGAGGTGCGCCCGCGCAGCGCGAGCCGCGCATCTTCCCACAGCAGCGCGCGGATGCGTCCGGCGCCGCGATGCATGCGGGCGACGAAGTAGCGGTTGCGGGTGCGGAGGCGCAGCGCGTTACGGCCCAGGATGCCCGCCGACTGCGAGCCGCGATGGGTGGCCT
>JALYOB010000642.1 GCA_030857085.1 Acidobacteriota bacterium
TTCAATGCGCACGTGCCGCATACCGTCCGCAGTAAGGAAACGCAGGGCTGCAACAGCTGCCATGTATCCGCGGAGAACGACAACAACGCCTGGATGGCGCAGCTCCTCCTGCAGGGGACGAACTTTGTCAATTTCATCGGCCGCTATGCCTACGTCGCAACCGGCAAAGAAGGATTCGAAGCGGTCGCGGTGACGGAGTGGGAAGAGCCGCAGGCGGTGATCGGGTCGTCGCTGCAGAAAATCGTCTATCCCGACGATTACGCACAGCACCAGAAGGCAAAGCAGGAGCTCGCAGTCGCCCATCACCATCACGCCGAAAACGCGCGTGCCGTTCAGTTGCGCGGCGAGTATCTGTTCGCGGCGAACGGGGAGGGTGGCTTCGAGACCTATGACGTGGCGAACATCGACAACAAAGATTTCTCCGAGCGGATCACCAGCGCGCCGGTCTCGCCGCTGGGGCAGCGGACGTTTGTCAAAACGAAATTCGCCGCCGCGTTCGCGCTACCGACCACCATGCCGATGGACCCGCTGCGCAAAACGCAGTTCCTCCCCGAGAACGAAGAACAGGCGATCCATCCTCTCTACCGGTACGCGTATATCGCCGACCGCGAAGAAGGGCTCGTGCTGGTCGACATCACCACGCTCACGGACGGCAATCCGAGCAACAACTTCCTCTCGCGGGCATTGACCTTCAATCCCGATCATCTGCTCGACGGGGCGAACGCGATTGCGGTGGCAGGACGCTGGCTGCTCATCGGCGCCGATCGCGGTCTGATCGTTCTCGATGTGAACGAGCCGCTGAAGCCGCGCGTCGTCTCGACGCTCAATGGCATCAGCAAGCCGACGGGAATCGCAGTGCAGTTCCGCTATGCGTTTGTCACCGATGCTTCCGGCCTGCGCACCATCGACATCACCGATCCGGCGAAGCCGCGCATCGCGGCGAATGTGTCCATTGCCGATGCGCGCAATGTCTACGTCGCCCGCACGTATGCGTATGTGGCGGGCGGGAAGCAGGGCGTGGTCATTGTGGACGTCGAGCGGCCGGAAAAGCCGTTCATCGATCAGGTCTTCCGCGAAGGACTGCACGAGGTCCACGACGTGAAAGTCGGCTCCACCAACGCCAGTACGTTCGCGTATGTCGCAGACGGCGAGGGCGGACTGAAGATCCTGCAATTGACCTCGCCCGAATGGACGCCGACGTATGCCGGATTCAGTCCCCGTCCTGCGCCGCGCCTCATCGCGCAACGCCACACCCACGGCCCCGCGCTCGCCGTTTCCAAAGGACTCGATCGCGATCGAGCGGTGGACGAAAGCGGTAATCAGGTCTCGATCTTCAATCGTATTGGCGCGCGCCCCTTGAGTCTGGAAGAAATGCAGCGCCTCTATCTGCGCAACGGACAGCTCTACACAGTGAGCGAAATGAAATGAGAAGAGCCGCCATCGCCGTCCCGCTTTTCGCCGCGGCCCTCGCCGCCGCGCTCGCCGCGCAGCAGCCCGCGCAGGCTCCGGCACCTGCACAACCAGCGACGGTGACGCCGGGCCGCTATGTGGGCGTGGCCAGCTGCACGAATTCCGGCTGCCACGGCGCGACCCAGCCGCTCAATGCCACGCATGTGCTCCAGAACGAGTTCTATACCTGGCTCAATGAAGACCGCCACGCGCAGGCGTACAACATTCTCTTCAGCGACCGCTCCGCGCGCATTGCGCGCAACATGCGCCTCAAAGGGAAGGCGTATCAGGAAAATCTCTGCCTCGACTGCCACACCACCAACGTTCCCGCCAATCTGATTGCCGGTGCCGTCGACGCCTCGGACGGCGTGCAGTGCGAGGTCTGTCATGGTCCCGCCTCCGGCTGGCGCAATGAACATACGGAAGAAGGATGGACGCACGCACAGAGCGTGAGCCGCGGGATGATCGATCTGCGCTCGCTCAATGCGCGGGCAACCGTGTGCAGCGGATGTCACGTCGGCACGGCGCGGAAAGAAGTCGATCACGAGCTCATTGCGAGCGGACATCCGGTGCTTGCATTCGAGCTCGATAATTACGAAGAATCGATGCCGCCGCATTGGGCCCTCAAATACGAAGGCGGCCGCGACACGCACGGCGTTCGCGCGTGGGCCGTGGGGCAGGTGGTGAAGTTCCGCGAGTCGCTTGACAACCTCAGCCGCCACGCGCGCGGCGAACAGTGGCCCGAGTTCTCGGACATGAGTTGCTACAATTGCCATCACGCGCTGGCCAACAGCGGCTGGCGTCAGCAGCGAGGCTGGCCCGACCGCGCCGGATTGCCCGCCTGGTCGCCACAGCACTGGGCGATGCTGCGCCTCCTCATCGGCCGCGTTTCCACGCAGTCGCGCGACGAGCTCGATCCGCTCGTGCGCCAGATCGCACGCGGTGTCTCGCGGATGAACGACCCGCAGGGCGTTGCCGCCAGCGCCGACCGAGCACGCCGCATCGTCGACGCGCTCGTCCCGAAAGTCGACGCCATGCGCTGGAGTGACGCGGACATTCGCACGGTGATGAGCACGATCGCCTCCGACCGCGAACTGATTCTCACCTCGGACGTTCATGCCGCCGAACAGGCTGCGCTCGCACTGCAAAGCCTCTCGAGTGCCCTGACCCGCCGCAACCCGCGCCTGCTGCGCGGCCCGATGACCCGAGCGATCGACGCGCTGTTCGACGATCTGCAGAACCGCGACGCGTATGACCCCGAACGATTCGCCGAAAAACTCGCCGCGGTAAAAGCCGCGCTCTAGGAGTGCGGTGGCAAAGCCACCGCTTTGGTATGGAGTGCGGCGCCAGTCGCCGCTTTCCCTCGCCTGTGGAGTGCGGTGGCAAAGCCACCGCTCTGTTACGCCGCGGCAAAGCCGCGGCTTCGCGTGAGGGCCGGCGACTGGCGT
>JALYOB010000643.1 GCA_030857085.1 Acidobacteriota bacterium
ATGCAATGGATCCGAAGGGGGCAGGTTGCCGAGCGCGAGCACGACCGCTCGGGCGGTCACGGTGCGGTCATCATGCAGATGCACCACCCAATCGCCGCCGCTGCGCGTGAGGCCGACCGCCGTCCCGCCCACGCGCGTCACACGCTCATACGTCTCCCGCTCCGCGAGCAGCGACGCGAGGTAATCGCCATACAACGCGCGCGGCGCGAACGTCCCCGGCTGCGCCTGCGCAATGCGGCCGCGGAGCCAGCGCAGAAAATGCTCCGGATCTTCGGGCAACGCGCTCATCCGCGCCGCGGGCACGTTCAGCAGATGCGCGCCATACGGAGTGCCGTACGCGAGCCCGCGCGCCGCACGCGCGCCGGCCTCGATGAGCGCGCCCTGCGCCCCCTCGCCTGCCACGCGCGCAAACTGCACGGCGGTCAAGGTCCCGCTCGCTCCGGCGCCGATGATCGCCACGTCGAACCGCGTCACGAGACCTCGCGCAGTTCACCCGGCAGACGCTTCTGTCCGGCGGGATATTCGTCCACGGTCGCGGCGGCGGATCGCACCATGCATCCAAGTGTATCGCCGCCATAGAATCGCGCGGCAAATCAAAAGGAGGCAATGAATGAGAAGAGTGTTGTTGCTCGCGGTGCTCCTCGGCGTGATGGCCGCGGGGGCTTCCGCGCAGGACCTCGCGTCGTTCGAGAAACGCACCGCGGTCCGGAAGCTCGACAACGGTTTGACCGTGATCCTGCTCGAGCGGCACGACGCGCCGGTGTTCTCGTACGCGACCGTCGTCAACGCCGGCTCGGCGCAGGAAGTGGCCGGGATCACCGGGCTCGCGCACATGTTCGAGCACATGGCGTTCAAGGGCTCGGATCGCGTCGGCACCAGGAACTGGGAAGCGGAGCGGGCCGCGCTGGCGCGGGTCGAAGAGACCTACGCCGCGTACGACCGCGCGCGCCGCGCCGAGACGAACCGCGACGAAGCCGCGATCCAGCAGGCCGAAAAGGCGTGGCGTGATGCGATGGCCGAGGCGGATAAGTATGTGGTGAATGACGAGTTCTCGCAGGTCATCGATCGCGCGGGCGGCGTCGGCACCAATGCATTCACCGCCCAGGACATCACCGCCTACTTTTATTCGATGCCGTCGAACCGCTTCGAATTGTGGGCGTTTTTAGAGTCCGAGCGCTTCCGCAATCCGGTCTTCCGCCAGTTCTACAAAGAGCGCGACGTCGTGACCGAAGAGCGGCGCATGCGCATCGAGAGCAGCCCGTTCGGACGGCTCATGGAGCAGTTCCTCTCGACCGCGTTCATCGCCCATCCGTACGGCTTCGGCACCGGCATCGGCTGGCCGTCCGATCTGCAGAGCTTCTCGGCGACCGATGCATACGACTTCGCGAGAAAGTATTACGTGCCGTCGAACATGGTCGTTGCGATCGTCGGCGACATCACTCCGGCCGATGCGTGGCCGGTGATCGAGCGTTATTTCGGCCGCCTGCCGAAAGCGCCGGCGCCCGCGCCGCTGCGCACCGTCGAGCCGCCGCAGAAGGCCGAGCGGATGGTCACCATTCGCGAGAGCTCGCAGCCGCTGTACATGGAGGGCTATCACCGCCCTGCCGCGACCGATCCCGACAATGCGACCTATGACGTCGTCTCGATGCTCATGTCGAGCGGACGCACGTCGCGTCTGTACCGCTCGCTCGTGCGCGACAAGAAAATCGCCGCCGCCGCCGCAGGATTCAATGGCTTCCCCGGCGAGAAATATCCGAATCTCTTCACCTTCTATGGCGTGACCACACCCGGTCATACGCCGGACGAACTGTCGGACGCGATTCGCGCGGAGATCGAGCGTCTCAAGACCGAAGACGTTCCTGCGGCTGAATTGCAATCGGTCAAGACGCGCGTCAAAGCGGGTCTGTTGCGCCAGCTGGCGAGCAATTCCGGTCTGGCACTGGAGCTCGCGAGCGCACAGACGCTCTATGGCGACTGGCGCGAATTGTTCCGCCAGGTCGACCGCATCGACAAAGTCACGGCCGCCGATGTGAAGCGCGTGGCCAATGCCACGTTCGCTCCGCAGAATCGCACTGTGGCCAAGCTCGAGTCGGTGGCCAAAGGAGGTGCGAAATGAGAAAGCAGCTCGCATCGATTGCAGCATTGCTCCTCATGACCACCGGCGCATTCGCGCAGGTGAAGAGCGTCAGTGAAATCAAAACGCCCGCACTGCGCAGTTTCTCCATGCCGCAGCCGAAGCGCATTGCACTGACGAACGGCATGGTCATCTTTCTTCAGGAAGACCACGAATTGCCGCTCATTCGCGGCAGCGCGCGCATTCGTGGCGGCGCACGCGACATCCCGGCCGAAAAAGCCGGCATGATCGGCATTTACGGCGGCTCATGGCGCACGGGCGGCACGACCAGCAAGACGGGCGACGAGCTCGATGAGATGCTCGAAGCGCGCGCGGCGCGTCTCGAAACGGGCGGCAGCGGCGATTCGACGTCGATCTCCATGGACGTCCTCAAAGGCGACTTCGACGTCGTCTTCCCTCTCTTCATCGATCTCATGCGTAATCCGGCGTTCCGCCAGGAAAAGATCGATCTCGCGAAAACGCAGGCCAATACCAGCATTTCGCGGCGCAATGACGAGCCGGGCGAAATCGTTGGCCGCGAGATCAACAAGCTCGGCTACGGCACGGGCTCGCCGTATGCGCGTCAGTCCGAATACGCGACCATCGCCTCGATCACGCGCGAGGACCTCCTCGCGTTCCACAAGCGCACCGTGCATCCGAACAACATCATCATCGCCTTCATTGGCGATTTCGATGCGAACGCGATGGAAAAGCGCCTGCGCGATGCGTTCGAAGCGTGGCCGCGCGGGCCGCAGATCGCCAAACCCGATCCGGCCATGAATAC
>JALYOB010000196.1 GCA_030857085.1 Acidobacteriota bacterium
ACCGACAACCGACAACCACCCCACCCACCATGAACCGGCCAATCACCCTCTTCCTCATCCTCCTCCTCACCGCCGGCGCGTTTGCCGAAGAAAAGGCTCTGACGCGGCGCGAGCGGAAGGACCGCATTGCGAAGCTCGATGAACAGCATCGGCAGTTTCTGATCGAGGTCGAGCCGATCCTCATCGACACCGAGCGCGATACGTTTCTCCGCCTCGACACCGCGCCGCAGCGCGACGCATTCATCGAAGACTTCTGGCGCCGCCGCGACATCGCGCGCGGCACGACCCACGACTCCGCACGCGCCGAGTACTACGAGCGCCTCACCTTCGTGAAAGACAACTTCGGCCAGGTCTCGTCTGATCGCGGAAAGATGTACCTCGTGCAAGGTCCGCCCGCCGAAATCCTCGACCTCCGATGCCCCGGCTACCAGCCGACGCAGGTGTGGCACTACGCATACGTCCCCGAATTCGGGCGCGACCGTTACCTCCTCTTCTACGTCCCGAAACTTCAGGACGACACATACAAGCTGTGGCAGCCGTTCGGCGACATCGGCCGCGCGATGCAGGAACTGCGGTCGAACGACATCGACGACAGCGGCCGTACGCCCGCGAATCCGCTCATGACCTGCGCGAAAGGCGAATACCTCGCCGCGGCGATGGCGCAGATGCAACAGGACGCGCATCGTCTCGACAAGCTCTTCGTCCCTCCTCCCGTCAACAGCGAGGACGTCAACCGCATCCTCCGCTCCTCGGTCATCGCCGATCCGAAGGCGCCGAAACTCGTCGCCGATCTGAACGTGACTTATCCCGCTGGCGACGGCACGAAGACCGACGCACAACTGACCATCTACGTGCCGCGCGCGCAACTGAAGACGACCGCCGCCGGAACGACGTCCGTCTATTCGATCGACGTCGTCGGCGAAGTGTTGCGCGACGAGAAGATGTGGGAGAAATACCGCTATCGCTTCGATTTTCCGGGCGATTCGACGGAAGAGAAACTCCCGATCGTCATCGACCGCATGCTGCGGCCCGCCGAGTATGTGTCGCGCATCAAGCTCTCCGATCCCGCGTCGGGCGCGCAGCTGATTCTCGAGACTCCGCTGAAAGTGCCGGAGGTTGCGGTGGCGGCGAAGCCGAGCGAGGAGGGGGATGCGCTGCGGCTCATTCAGGATGACCTGCAGTCGACGCGCGCATCGCTGCGCATCGTGCCGCTGCCGGATGCCGTCACGACCGGCGTGCAGACCATTCAGACGCTCGTGAGCGGCAACGGCATCAAAGGCGTCGAGTTCTGGCTCGACGGCAAACGGATCGCCACGCGGCGCTCGCCGCCGTACACACTCGACCTCGACTTCGGCACCATGCCCCGCGCGCGGCGCATCCGCGTCGTGGCGATCGACTCGCACGACCAGCCGATCACGGGCGACGAGCTGGCGATCAACACCGGCACCGATCCCTTCCGCGTGCGCATCGCCTCGCCGCGCGTCGCACCGAAACTGAGCGGCCCGACGCGGGTCGAGCTCGACGTGCATGTGCCCGAAGGAAAGCAGCTCGATGCGGTGGAGCTGTACTGGAACGAGACCCGCGTCGCGACGATGTACGACCCGCCGTTCGTGCACACGGTCAACGTGCCTAAGACCGAAGGCTTCGGCTATCTCCGCGCGGTGGCGACGCTCAAGAACGGCGACGTCGATCCGGCCGAAGACATCGTGATGGTGAACACGCCCGACTACATGGAGACGGTCGACGTTCACCTGGTCGAGCTGCCGACGACGGTCATGCGCGACGGGAAGCCGGTGAACGATCTCACCGAGAGCGCCTTCAAAGTGCTCGACGCCGGACAGCCGGTAAAGCTCGCGAAATTCGAGTACGTGAAGAACCTGCCGCTTTCCATCGGGATGGCGGTCGATGCTTCCGGATCGATGGACGAACGGATGTCGAAGGCGCGCGAGGCCGGTGCGTCGTTTTTCCAGAACGTGCTGCGCAAAGGCGACAAGGCGTTCCTCGTCGCGTTCGACTCACAGCCGCACGTGATGCAGAAGTGGTCGACCGACCTGCACGACATCCACTCCGCGCTCGCTCGTCTGCGCGCCGAAGAATCGACCGCGCTCTACGACGCTGTCGTCTACTCGCTCTACAACTTCCTCGGCGTCAAAGGGCAGAAGGCGCTCGTGCTGCTCACCGACGGCAAGGACACCGCCTCGAAGTTCACCTTCGAACAGGCGCTCGAATACGCCCAGCGCGCCGCCGTCCCCATCTACGCCATCGGCCTCGGCATCCGCGGCGGCGACATCGAAGTCAAAGCGAAGCTGAACAAACTCTGCAGCGAAACCGGCGGCACCCCCTACTACATCGACCAGGTGAGCGATCTCGCGAAGATCTACACCGACATCGAAAACGAGCTCCGCTCGCAATACGTGCTCGGGTTTTATCCACCCGCGGACGTGAAGGCGGGAAGCAAGTGGCGGGAAGTTTCGGTGCAGACGAACGCAGGAACGGTGAAGACGATTCGCGGGTACTATCCGTAGCGCGCGCGGGGCGCGTAGTACCGTTTCAGCGAACGCACTTGCAGTACATGCAACTGCAGCACGCGTAATAGGGAGCGTTGCAGGAAACCGAGCAGGAGAAACCGGGGCACGACGACGTACAGGAGGTCGCGCCCGCGCCGCCGGACGGACAATTCACGCCGCTCCCGCCGCCACCGAGAGACCAGTCCGAATAGCAGGCGCCGCTGTCCTGACCATCGCAGCCGACGAGCGAGGGATCCGCGTCCGCCCCGACGCGCATCGTTTCGACATGCTTCTGCGTATAGCGCGCGATGCCGATTCCGTCCGCGAACACCTCGGTATAGCCGCTCTTTCGCGCCTTCGCATCGATGAGGGCGAAGACGATGCGCGTCGCACCAGCCGAGACGATGAGCCGATTTCCGAAATCCTCGATCACGGCAGTTTCGAACACACGCCGGATCGCCGGCACCGCGGCTTCGGTCGAATAGACATACGCGGCATCGGCGAATCCGTCGCGCTGTCCTTCGTGAAGCTGATCGACCGCGATGACGATCCCCGGCTCCGAGCCGGTCGCGGTACGAATCTCGACCGCGCCCGTGGCGATCCTCGGATCGTCGGACGCATGCAGCGACATTGTCGCCAGGAGGAGGGCACCGAGCGTCAAGACACGCATGATTTACTTGCTCCCTTCAATCATTCCGGCATCCTGCGCTCAATGAACACCACGCGTCAACATCAACATTCACCTACTATCGTGCCGCCATGCTGAAAGCCTTCTTCTCCGTCTTCGTCACCGTCTTCCTCGCCGAGATCGGCGACAAGACGCAGCTCGCCACGATGCTTTTTGCGGCGGAAGGGAAATCGAACAAGTGGGTGATCTTCGCCGCTTCGGCGATTGCGCTGACGTGTGCGGCCGCGATCGGCGTGCTCGTCGGCGCACAGATCGAGCGTTTCGTTTCGCCGCGCACGCTGAAGATCGTGGCGGGGGTGGGGTTCATTGCGATCGGGCTGTGGACGATCGTATCGAAGTAGCGAGTAGCGCGTGGCGCGTTGCCTGGGCGTTTTCGCCCGGGCGACAAGGCCCGGGCAACTCGCTACTCGCCACTCGCTACGTGTTTTCTCTCCTGCGCAATCCGTTCGCGTTCTTCGGCGCGTTCGGCGCGGCGGCGGTTGGCTTCTTCCTTGAGCCGCAGGGCGATGGCGGTGCCGGTCTCAGTCGTCGCGAGGCCGCCTTCCGCCGTTTCGCGCAAACCGCGCGGCAGGGAGCGTCCGATGCGCACCATCGCCTCGACAATCTCGTCCATCGGAATGACCGAGTCGACACCTGCGAGCGCGAGCTGCGCGGCCGTCAGGCCGTGCACGGCGAAGAGCGCGTTGCGCTTCACGCAAGGGACTTCGACCAGGCCACCCACCGGATCGCACACCAGTCCGAGCGTGTTCTTGAGCGCGAGCGCAGCCGCGTGAATCGCGTTGTGCGTCGTCCCGCCCATCGCGTACGCAACGCCCGCCGCGCCCATCGCAGACGCGACGCCCACTTCGTTCTGACAGCCGCCCGCGGCGCCGGAGATGTTCGCCGACAGCGCGATGATCGAGCCGATGCCGCCGGCGACGATCATCGCCCGCACGATCTTCTCCGGATCGATGTTCCGCTCTTCCTCCAGCGCGAGCAGCATGCCGGGAACGACACCGCCCGCGCCTGCAGTCGGCGCCGCGACGATGACGCCCATGCGCGCGTTCTCCCCCATCACCGCCAGCGCATACAACTCCGCTTTGACAGTGAGCGGATCGAGGAACGTGCGCCCCTCGCGAAACGCCGCTTCGAGCAGACGGGCTTCATTGCCGACGAGTTTTCCCATCGACTCCCCCCCTCCCTTGCCGCGCTCCACGCAGTCGCGCATCACCGCACGCCGCTTGCGCAGCGCTTCGACGATCTGCTCCCGCGGAATCGCATGCTCCTGCTCGTCCGTCTCCAGAAAGACGTCGGCGAGGTCGCGGTTGGTGGCGAGTTGTTCGAGGTGTTTGAAGGATTCGATCAAGGCTGAGTTCCTCGGAGTTCCTCGGGTTCCTCGGAGTTCCTCGGAGGAGCTCGACTTGCGCCGAGGAACTCCGAGGAACTCCGAGGAACTGCAGTTCTACGGTATGCGATCCAGATACCGCGCGTCGGCCACATCCGAAAGCGAGCAGATCCGCTTCAATGCCTCGCGCGAGAGCGGCGAGTCGACGTCCACTTCCATGAAGGCGTCTTTGCCGCGCTGCTTCCTTGAACAATAGAGGGAGGCGATATTGATCCCTTCCGCCGCAATCACGTTCGCCACCTCGGCGATCATGCCGGGGCGATCGCGATAAAAGAGGAGCAGCACGGGGGAGTCGCCTTTGAATCGCGTCTGAAAGCCGTTGATCTTGAAGACCTCGATCACGCCGCCGCCGATCGACGAGCCGACGACCTCGACTTCGCGATTGGCGCTTTTCGTCTCGATGCGCACCGTGTTGGGATGCACCTCCCCCATGTCCTCCTCGGAGAAGGCGATGGTGACGCCCATCTGTTCGGCGATGCGAATGGCCTCCGGAATGCGGGGGTCGTCGACGTTGAGGCCGATCGCGCCGCCGACGAGCGCGAAGTCCGATCCGTGTCCGCGATACGTCGCGGCGAGCGGCGGGTGCAGGAAAAATCGCACCTCGACCGGATCCTCGTCGAGGATCTCCCGCGCAACGCGGCCGAGGCGGGCGGTGCCGGCGGTGTGGGAGCTCGACGGTCCGACCATCACCGGCCCCATCACATCGAGAATGCTGACTTTACGGTCGTGGCGAATCGGCATGCGCGCACTTTACACGTGACGCAACTCGGTCTGTTACACTCCGCCCCAGTTCGTCCATGCCAGAACGTCCGGTCATCCTCGTAGTCGATGACGACGCGCCGATCCTGATGCTGATGCGCAATCTTCTGCGCGAATTCGGATTCGAGCCTGTCGCCGCCGGCAGCGGTCAGCAGGCGCTCGTCGAAGCGCGGAAACGCACGCCCGACCTGATCCTGCTCGACCGCAACATGCCCGGAATGACCGGCGACGAAGTGCTGCGCGAACTCCGCGCGACGAACGGCTTCGCCGAAGTCCCGATCCTCATCCTCAGCGGCGAACCCCTCGAGCCCGACGAGATCGAACGCATCGGCGCGACCGGAGCGGTGCTGAAGCCGTTCGATGTGCCGTCGCTGGTGCAGACCATTCGCGGTCACGTGACCGCGTAGCGAGTGGCGCGTGGCGAGTTGCCAGGGCAGTCTCGCCCGGGCGACACGGCCCGGCCACCCGACACCCGAGACCAACCCCAACCAGCACCGACAAGCGCCACGCTTGCCAGCGCCGTGTCACTCGAGCGACACCGCCCTGGCAACTCGCTACACGCCACTCGCTACGCGCGCGCAACGCGCGCGCATTTGCTAAAGTCCGCCCTCGCATGATCCACAACGACGTCTCCTCCCTTCGCAACGCCACGATCGACGACCTCGTTTACACCGCCGTCTTTACCGGCGACGCCGCCACGAAGGCGGAGGCGCGCAAGGAGATTCACCTGCGCGCGCGGCGCAGCGGCGCGGTTCCGTCGTCGATTCTGCCGCTCTATCAGGCGTTAGGCCGGGGCGAGGTCGCGCGGCGCTTTACCGTTCCGGCGTTCAACATCCGCGCGCTCACCTACGACGTCGCGCGCGCGCTCTTTCGTGCGGCGATGAAGAACAACGTCGGACCGTTCATCTTCGAGATCGCCCGCTCCGAGATCGGCTATACCGAACAGCGTCCGGGCGAATACGCCGCATGCGTGCTCGCGGCAGCGGTGAAGGAAGGCTATACAGGCCCTGTTTTCATTCAGGGCGATCACTTCCAGGCCAGCGCGAAAAAGTGGGCGACCGAAGAAGGCAAGGCGGCGGAGATCAAGGCGCTCGAATCGCTCATCGATGAAGCCATCGCGGCCGAGTTCTACAACATCGACATCGACACCTCCACGCTGGTCGACCTGTCGTTCGCGACGCGCGACGAACAGCAGCAGACGAACTACACCTACACGGCGCACCTCACGAAATACATTCGCGAGCGGCAGCCGAAAGGGATTCAGATTTCCATCGGCGGCGAGATCGGCGAAGTCGGCAAGTACAACACGCAGCCGGACGAAGTCCGCGCCTACGTCGACGGCGTGAAGCGCGCGTTAGGCGGAGATCCCGGAATCGCGAAGATTTCCGTACAGACCGGCACGTCGCACGGCGGCGTTCCGATGGCCGATGGCTCGATCGCCGAGGCGAAGATCGACTTCGATGTGCTGCGCGAGACGACGCGCATCTGCCGGGAGGAGTACGGCATCGCGGGCTCGGTGCAGCACGGCGCGTCGACCCTTCCGGAAGAAGTCTTCAACAACTTCCCTGAAAACGACGCGGTCGAGATCCATCTCGCGACCGGCTTCCAGAACATGATCCTCGATGCGCCGTCACTCCCCGCCTCGATGAAAGAGGAGATCCGTCAGTTCTGCTTCGACAACTGTGCGGACGAACGGAAGTCGGGCGAGACGGACGAGCAATTCGTCTACAAAACCCGCAAGAAGGCGATCGGGCCGTTCAAGCAGCGCATGTGGGAACTGCCGGAGGATCAGAAGCAGCCGATCATCGCGGCCGTCGAGAAAAAGTTCGAGTTCCTCATGGACAAGCTGGCCGTGTTCAACACGCGCGACATCGTGCTGCAGTACGTCCCCGCAACCGCGAGCGAGCTGCCCGAATACGCAGCGGCTTCGGAAGAACTGACCGCGGCGGCGACGGTCGACCCGAACGAAGGCGAATGAGCTTGCAGGACACGCTGCTGCACAACCCCCGCTGCAGCAAATCGCGAGGAGCGCTGGACCTCGTCGGTGACGCCGTTCCCGTCCGCCGCTACCTCGACGAGCCGCTTTCGCTCGGCGAACTGCGCGAGCTCGTGCAGATGCTCGGCGTCCGCCCGATCGAAATCACCCGCACCGGCGAAGAACGCTTCAAAGAGCTGGGATTGTCGAAGGAAAGCAGCGACGAAGAAGTGCTCCGCGCCATCGCCGAAAACCCCATCCTGCTTGAGAGGCCGATTCTCGTGCGCAATGGGCGGGCGGTGGTGGGAAGGCCGGTGGAGAGGGTGAAGGAACTGTTGTAGTTTGGAG
>JALYOB010000644.1 GCA_030857085.1 Acidobacteriota bacterium
GCCGAGCGGCGGGACGGGAGATCCCGCCGCTCTTTTCTCCTCCATGAAACGCCTCCCCATCCATCTCGCCCTGCTGCTCCTCGCGCTCACCGCCACTGCGGCGGAGACGCCGACGAGCGTGCTCCTCGCGCGCGCATGGCCCGCCGCGACGACCGCGCCGCTCGACGAGATCGGCACCGGCATCGGCATCGTCTTCACGCCCGATCTCAGCGTCAAAGACAACTGCCGTTTCTACGAAGCCCTCGGCTTCGCCTGCTTTGAAAGCCCCGACTGGCTCGAAGTCCTCGGCCAGATCCACCAGTACAACATCGACCATCCCGGCCGCCGCATCCGCACCCTCGTCGTCGAAACGCACGGCACCAATGGCAACGGCCTCAAACTGCAGGCCGGCAAGAAGGCCGAAGACGATCGCTCCTACATCGCCGTCGCCGCATTGCAGGAAATGCTCGAGCCGGTCGGCGTGCGCTACGTCGTTCTCAGCGCATGCAACTCCGGACGCCTGATGCGTCCCGAGATCTATCGCAAGCTCGATCCGAACAACGGCGACAAACTCTTCCTCCCCGCCACCCGCGGCATCATCGACGCGACCAGCGACTTCGATCCGAAACGCACCACCGTCTCCGTGCTCGGTCCCGTCGCCAGTCACATCGAAACCACGCTCGTCGGCTCACTCAATGAGCTCACCCCCGAAACGCGCGCGGCCATCGAAGCCGCGGCGCGCAAACGGGACATCACGCTCCCGAAGCAATTCGCGATCTCCGAAATGCTCATCCAGATGCTCGTCCGCGACCCGCAGCTCGAGCTGCGCAATGCCGCCAGCGTCGACGCATTGTCGAAGGAACAGACCGCTCCCGACACGAGCGAGCGGCTCTTCAAGACACTTGTAAGTCACCTCGGCTCGATCGCCGCCCGCGACACGCATCTTCAGACAGCAACAGCGGTTGGCGCTCGCTGAACCCTTTTGCGCGAGACGCAAAATGTGGCAAGCTGGACGAGGTGCGTCTGGCGTATTTATTGCTGAGCCGTCACCATAGGATGACACGGGTCGAACGCACGACAATCAGCACACATCTTCCCGCCTGACCCGCGTCCTCCGGTGCCCCAACGACGAGCACGAAAGAGAAGAGTGAATGAGTAGAGCTGTGCTGATCACCGGCGGCGCGGGATTCATTGGATCCCACCTCGCCGATGCGCTCCTGCAGGACGGCCACAAAGTCCGCGTCCTCGACAATCTCGACCCGCAGGTTCACGGCGAACAAGGGCGGCGGCCCGAATATCTCGACCCCGAGGTCGAGCTGATGGTGGGCGATGTGCGGGATGCGGGCGCGGTTGCGAAAGCACTCGACGGCATCGACAGCGTCTTCCATTTCGCCGCCAAAGTTGGCGTCGGCCAGTCGATGTACGCCGTCGAGAATTACACGGACGTCAATAATCGCGGCACCGCGGTGCTGCTCGAGGCTCTGATCCGCAAGCCGGTCGAACGGCTCGTGGTCGCCTCCAGCATGAGCATTTACGGCGAAGGCCTTTATCGCGATGCCGCAGGCAATGTGGCCGCAGGACAGGAACGCTCCATTGAGCGCCTCAAAGCGCGCGAGTGGGAAGTGACCGACGCGACCGGCAATGTACTGACGCCCGTCGCCACCCCGGAAACCAAACAGCCCACCCTCGCCTCCGTTTACGCATTATCGAAATACGACCAGGAGCGGCTCTGCCTCCTCATTGGCCGCGCCTACAACATCCCCACGGTTGCGCTGCGGTTCTTCAATGTCTACGGAACGCGTCAGGCTTTGTCGAATCCCTATACCGGCGTACTGGCGATCTTCGCCTCCCGCCTGCTCAACAACGGCGCGCCTCTCGTCAATGAAGACGGCCTGCAGCGCCGCGACTTCGTGAGCGTCACCGACGTCGCCCAGGCCTGCATCAAAGCGATGGAAAAAGCCCCGGACGTTGCCGGACAGGCCTTCAATGTCGGCAGCGGCCGCAATTACACCGTGCTCGAAGTCGGCCGCCGTCTGGCCGAGGTGCTCGGGAAAAACATTGCGCCCGAGATTACGGGGAAATACCGGATCGGCGACATCCGCCATTGTTTTGCGGACATCACACTGACCCGCGAAATGCTCGGCTATGAGCCGAAAGTGATGCTCGAAGATTCGCTGATCGAGCTCGCACAATGGCTGGAAGGGCAGATCGCCGTCGACCGCGTACAGGACGCGGCGGCCGAGCTCCATGCGAGGGGGCTGACGGTATGAGGATCGTCCCGAACGATTCGTACATCCTCATCACCGGCGGCTGCGGCTTCGTCGGAACCAATCTCGCCCATCGCCTGCTGAGCGAAGGGCGCCGTGTGTGCGTCTTCGACAATCTCTCCCGCCCTGGCGTGGAGCGCAATCTCGAATGGCTGCGCGAAACGCATGGCGACAATGTCATTGTGAAAATCGCCGATGTCCGCGACGCCGGCGCCGTGCGCGACGCAGTCCGCCGCGCCTCGCACGTCTTTCACCTCGCTGCCCAGGTCGCCGTCACGACCAGTCTCGGCGATCCCGTCGAGGATTTCGAAGTCAATGCCCGCGGCACGCTCAATGTGCTCGAAGCCATTCGCACCTCGGCCCAGCGTCCGCCGCTCTTCTTTACGTCGACCAACAAGGTCTATGGCGGGCTTGAAGACGTCGAGCTCCACGAAGAGCGCCTTCGCTATACGCCGGTCAATGCAGCCATTGCACAGAACGGCATTTCCGAAATGCGTTCGCTCGATTTTCACAGTCCGTATGGCTGCTCCAAAGGCACAGCGGATCAGTACGTCCGCGACTATGCGCGCAGCTATGACCTGAAAACGGTCGTCTTCCGCATGAGCTGCATCTACGGCCCGCATCAGTTCGGAACCGAAGATCAGGGG
>JALYOB010000645.1 GCA_030857085.1 Acidobacteriota bacterium
GATGAGGGGCGTCCCATGGAACGCGGATCCTCGGCCATTCCCGACAACCGAGAACCGACAACCGACAACCTCCCACCCCCCGCACAGTGCTACGATTTTCCCCGGTCCACGTCCATGAACCCCACAGCTCCTGAGCGCCGCCGGTATGGCCGGATGAAGCTCGATGAACCTCTGCCCGCAAAGTTTGGGGATGCGCGGGCGCGGGTGGTCGAGTTGTCGATCGTTGGATTTCGCATTGCGCACGAAGGGCGCCTGCAGGTGGGCGATCGGCGCACGCTGGTCGTCGACTGGCAGGGCACTTCGATCGAGCTCTCCTGTTCGCTCGTCCGCTCCACGCTTTACCGGCTCGCCAAGAAAATGGGCGAGCAGAGCATCTATCAGTCGGGGCTGCGCATCGTCGGCACGTCGCGCGAATCGTACGAGCGTCTGCGCGAACTGATCGGCGACCGCATTCTGCGCGCGCTCGAAGAACAGAAGGCGAATGCGCGAGGGATTCCGCCGCTCGCGGCGTACATGTATCAGCCGGAAAAAGGCGATCTCTTTCGACGTTGCGAATACATCGACGGCGCGTGGCGCAAGAGCGAAACGATCCGGCCGGCGCAACCGATGAATGGATTCACCGTGGCGGCGGAAGTCGCGCCGCAGCACGTCGATCTGTTGTGCGAAACGTGGGAGCGCACGACCGAAGAAGGCCGCCGCCTCACGCAACTGCTCGCGGAGCTCTCGGTCAGTAAAGTCGAAGGGGTTCCGACGCGGCGGTATGTGCCGTGATCGAGTGGATCGACGTTCTCAGCGAAAGCGGCGAAACGACCGGCAGCGTCAAAGCGAAACGCGACGTGCATCGCGATGGCGACTGGCATCGCGCCGCGCACTTGTGGATCGCCACGCCGGACGATCGCGTGCTGCTCCAGAGGCGCGCAGATCACAAAGAAAGCTGGCCGGGTTTGTGGGACATCTCCGTGGCCGGTCATGTCAACGCCGGCGAGAGTGCGCGCGATGCGGCGGTGCGCGAGACCTTCGAAGAGCTCGGACTCCGCGTCGACGCCCGCGAGCTCACGCTCCTCGGCACGTTGCGCTATCAGGCCGTGCTCTATGGCGGCGCGTATCGGGAGAACGAGTTTCACGACGTCTTCTTTCTGCGCCGCGCGATCGACGTTGCTGAGTTGCGGCTCGATGCGAACGAAGTGGCGGAGGTTGCGCTCGTGACGCCCGATGCGCTCGACCACTACGACGTCGTTCCCCACCCCGAGTCGTACGCCCTCCTCCGTGCTACCCTCGGCAGTTAAATCGTCATGGTCTGGTGGATCTGGGTTCTCATCGGCTTCGCCCTGCTCGCCGTCGAGTTTGCAACGACGACGATGCATGTCGGCTTCTTTGCCGTCGGCGCGTTCGTGGTCGCGATTCTGGTCGGCTTCGGCGTGCCGATGTCGCTTTGGGTGCAGATCCTCGTCTTCGTGATCGCGACCATGCTCGCCTTCTTCTTCCTCAGGCCGCTTCTCATGCAGAAATTGCGGCTCAATGAGAAGAAAGTCGTCGACTCGCTCGTTGGGGAGAAGGCAATCGCATTACAGGACATCCCCGTCGGGGAGAGCGGCAAAGCCGAAATGCGCGGGACCTCGTGGTCGGCGCGCAATGTCGGCGAAACCGGTCTCATCGCCGGGCAGCGGTGTGTCGTTGCGGACGTGGAAGGTCTGGTCATTCACGTCCGTGCTTCCTGATCGCCAGAAGGACAGAAGGAAACCACAATGGGCACTTTAGTCGTCGCAGTCGTCATCGCCATTTTCGCGATGATCGTGTTCTCGCGCATCGTGCGCGTCGTCCCGCAGCAGCAGGCGTGGGTGGTGGAGCGCCTGGGCAAGTACTCCGGCACGCTCGACGCCGGCATGCACATCCTGATGCCGTTCCTCGACGTCGTGCGTTACAAGCACTCGCTCAAGGAAATCGCGCTGGACGTTCCCGAGCAGGTCTGCATCACGAAAGACAACGTGCAGGTCGCGGTCGACGGAGTGCTCTACTTCAAGGTCCTCAATCCGGAGCGTGCGTCGTACGGCATCTCCGATTACACGTACGCGATCTCGCAGCTCGCGCAGACGAATCTCCGCAGTGAGATCGGCAAGATCGATCTCGACCGGACGTTCGAGGAGCGGACGAACATCAATCGCGAAGTGGTCGCGGAAGTCGACAAGGCCTCGGAAGCGTGGGGCGTGAAAGTGCTCCGCTACGAGATCAAGAACATCACCCCGCCGCAGGACGTGCTCGCGGCGATGGAAAAGCAGATGCGCGCCGAGCGCGAGAAGCGCGCGGTCATCCTGCAGTCCGAAGGCGAGCGCGATGCCGCGATCAACAGCGCGGACGGCCAGAAGGCGCAGGTGATCAAGAGCTCCGAAGCGAAGCGCCAGCAGCAGATCAACGAGGCGGAAGGTCAGGCGCAGGCGACGCTCGCGATTGCGCAGGCGACCGCGGAAGGCATTCGCAAGGTTGCGGAAGTGATCAAGATGGCGGGCGGCTACGAGGCGATGCAGCTGAAACTCGCCGAGCAGTACATCACCGAGTTCGGCAAGCTCGCCAAGCACGGCAACTCGATGGTCGTGCCGGCGAACGTGTCGGACGTGACGTCGATGCTGCAGATGGCGATGGGTGTGATCAAGCAGTCGCCCGAGGCGACGGCGGCTGCTGCGAAGCTGCCGGTCCGTTCATCCCTGCAGGGTTGACAAACAGACTCGCAAAAGTTGCATAATGAATTCAAGATGCAACGGCGTATGGACGTCCCTCGCGTTCGCCTGATCAACGTAGGTTGAAACCGTGGAGTGGAAAAGTGGAACGGCGGGCGTGAGCCCGCCGTTCGGCGTTTTCGGGGCGAGTCATCGCTGCCCCCGGCAGCGCCCCTCACC
>JALYOB010000646.1 GCA_030857085.1 Acidobacteriota bacterium
GAGCGAAAGCTGCTCGGCAGAACCAGCCGCAGGTAAGTCGTTGACTTAGCGAGGGCGGTAGGTAAACTTATCGGCGTGCGGTTCGAGTGGGATGACGATAAGAACACGTTGAATCAGCGAAAGCACGGCATTAGCTTCGAAGAAGCATGCGAACTCTTTTCATCCGGCGCTGACTATCTCGAGATCTTCGATGAAGAACATTCAATGAGCGAAGATCGCTTCATCGCTATAGGACCTATCCGCCGCGGACTCGTGCTAATCGTCTGGACGGAACGAGATGAAGACACCATCAGAATTATCAGCGCGCGGTCGGCGAAAGACCCAGAGCTTGAACTGTATTCGCAGACATTTGAGGGCCAAGCATGAGTGAGATTCCCGAGCTTACGGAGAAGCAATTGTCGCGCGCGATTCCCGCGAGCCTGAGAAAGCGCTTAATGGCGGGCCGCTTCGAATCGGGTGAGGACATCGCAGCGCTGCGGCGGTTCGTAGGCCTCACACAAACGCGATTCGCTGCCGCAATGGGTATTAGCGTTCATACGCTTCGCAACTGGGAGCAAGGACGTCGTCGCCCTGACGGCCCGGCTGTCGCGTTGTTGCGAATTGCCGCACGGCATCCTCGTATCATTCACGAGAACATCGAGTCGGCGGCGTAGCGCCCGGCGGCCTAACTCGAAGCTGAAGCTGTCGCGGCCCGGCTTCGGTCCGGCGCTGAAGCGCCTGCGACATCTCTAATGAAGGCCGGCGGCACGCCGGCCGCATTGCTCTCTCGCCGTGCAAGCACGGCGAGACCGCTGCACCCGCCGCGCCGCTCTGCCGCTGGCACCCGCGACCGGCCGCGCAGCTTAGCTTCAGAGCCGTTGAGCGGACGCGCGATCGATTACGCCTGAATGAAGACGTCACCCATACGCCGTTGAGCGTCGTCGCAACAGACCTGCCGGAACGCAGGCCTGTTCGCATCACGCGATCGGCTCGCATTCCATTCAGCGCCGACACGTGCGCCCAAGCACAGGACGGCAATTGAAAGCTCGTGATTGTTGTGGTCATGTGCGAGTGGTTCAACCGCCGATAAGAATTCAGGTTCCACGCAGATGCAGGCGCTGATAGAAGCTTACAAAGTGGCAGCGGCGCCAGCGATTTGACGTGGTGTGACCGCGCAGGTTCAGCGTGGTATCGTTGCCGCCGTGACTTCTCGAGCGAAGCTGCTCGCCAGGATTCTTGCAGGAACTTCTGACCAGAACATCCCTTTCGATGAACTCGTGACTCTCTTAAGGCACGTAGGCTTCGAGCTTAGGACCTCAGGCAGTCACCACATCTTTTCGACGGAAGGCGTGGCGGAAATCTTGAATCTGCAACCGAGGCGTGATGGAACCGCGAAGCCGTACCAGGTGAAGCAAGTACGGCAGGTCATCACCCGCTATCATTTAGCAGGCGAGGACAATGCAATCTGATCCGCGATACGAGGTGATCATCTACTGGAGTGCAGAAGACGACGCATTCATCGCGGAGGTTCCAGAACTCCCTGGGTGTGCGGCGGACGGCTCTACGTACGAATTGGCACTGGCGAATGTACGTATTGTGATTGACGAGTGGATTGAGACGGCGCAACAGCTCGGCAGGGCAATCCCAGAACCGCGCGGTCGTCTCCTCTACGCCTAGATCGCGCCGCCCAACTTGAAGCTGAAGCTGTCGGCGGGCCGTTCGTTGGCTCGGGGCTGAAGCCCCTCTTTCCTCCCGAGCGTCACGGCGTCACGCCGCTTGCAGACGCTGCCCGCCGACAGATCGTTCGTTGCGGCAAGCGTCGCGCCGCTTGCCCGTCCGCACCGGGGGCCTCGCCGCAGCTTAGCTTCAGATACGTTGGACGGACGCAAAGCAAGTCTTCTACGCGTAGTGGAAACCGGAGGATTGATCGCACGCCGAGGTAGCCTCGGGCGATGGTCGATCTCGCGCACATCCTGCGAGCGGAGGCGTCGAAGTACCTGCAGGAGCATTTCGTCACGCCCGTTCAGCGGAAAGCGGTGTGGGACATCGTGCGTTGCAGAACAGCCTTGATGGGATCGGCGCCCGTGAGGTGCGAACGATGCGGCGTCGAGTACCGGTTGTTTCGATCGTGCCGGAATCGGAGCTGTCCACAGTGCCAGAGCGAGGTTCGCACGAAGTGGCTCGAGGCACGGCAGCAGGAGATTTTGCCGTGTCCGTATCTGCACGTGGTGTTCTCCACGCCGGCCGTGTTGAATGTACTGGCGAAGTATTGTCCGGTCGTGTTCTATGACGCAGTGATCCGCGCGGCAGGGCAGGCGATCGTCGACGTGGGTGGTCAAAGCTGCACGCGCAGCTCGGGTGTCAGGTGCACCTGCAGACGTGGACACAGAGGATGGCGCTGCATCCTCATGCGCATTGTGTCGTACCGTGCGGCGGGTTTTCTGCCGATGGGCGGCGATGGATCGCCTTCAAGCCTGCCGATCTGCCGAAGAAGGCTTTGTCGAAGCGGTTTCGTTCGCTTCTGTGTCAGCGTGTTCGCGAGGCGGTTCGGCGCGGGAAGCTCGACAATCTTCCCGAGACGCTTTCGGTCGAAGCGCTCCTTACGGCAGCGATCGCGGGGCGATTGGCGCGTTTACTCGGAACCGCCGTTCGGTGGACCGGAGAAGTTGCTCGAATACCTGGCGCGGTACACATACCGCGTGGCGATCACGAACGACAGGATCGAAGCGTACGAGAATGATCAGGTCACGTTCCGGTGCCGCAACTCGCGCGATCCACGATCCTCGATGGCTTGTACGCTCGGCGCACAGGAGTTCGTGCGGCGCTTTCTGACGCACGTGCCTCCGCGGGGCTTCGTGCGGATGCGGTCGTATGGGTTCATGAGCAATCGCGGTCGGAAGGAGAACATCAT
>JALYOB010000197.1 GCA_030857085.1 Acidobacteriota bacterium
GCACTCCAAAAATCACTTGCCGATGCAGAACTTTGAGAAGATCTCGGCGAAGACATCCTCGCGGGTGATGGCGCCCGTGAGGAGTCCCAGTGCATTCGCGGCGCGGTAGAGATCGACCAGCACCATCTGCTCGTCGACTTCTGCATGCAGCGAATCGAGGGCGGCGCGCAGTCCGGCTGCGCACTCGACGACCGCCTGGCGTTGGCGTTCGTTGACCAGTGCACCTTCCGGAGCGGCGAAGCGGTCCCGCACTTCTGCGTCAAGGCGCCGGAGCAGTTTGTCGATCCCGTGGTCGGTCACGGCGCTGATCGCCAGCGCGCCCTCGGGCGCTGAACCGAGATCGGCTTTCGTGTAGACGAGGAGTACATCCTCGAAAGAAGCAAGCTCCTGCCGGTCTTCATCCGTCAGACCCGCCGCCGCGTCGACCAGGTAAAGAATGATGTCGGCGGATCGTGCGGCTTCGCGAGCCCGCTCGATCCCGATCCCTTCCACCACGTCCGCACTCTCCCGCAGTCCGGCCGTGTCCGCGAGCGTCACTGGCAGACCGCCGATCTCGATCGTCTCCCGCACGATGTCCCGCGTCGTCCCGGGGATCGGCGTCACGATGGCGCGGTCGGAGCCGACCAGCCGGTTGAGCAGCGTCGACTTGCCCGCGTTCGGGCGGCCGAGGATGACCGCGCTGAGACCTTCGCTCGTGGCCCGGCCGCGGCGACACGTATCTGCCAACGCAGATATGTTCTGCAGCGCTGATTCGAGCTGCGACGCCGCGTCCGCACGCGTGATGAACTCGTACCCCTCTTCCGAAAAATCGAGCGCCGCTTCCAATCGGGAAATGACTTCGAGCAGCGTCTGCCGGATCGCCGCCGCCTTGCGGCTCAACAATCCTTCGAGGTTCGACAACGACAACCGCGCCTGCAGATCGGTGCGGGCGTTGATGAGGTCAGCGATCGACTCCGCCTGCACCAGGTCCAGCTTTCCATTGAGCACGGCGCGCTCGGTGAACTCGCCTGGTTCCGCCATCCTCGCGCCGAGCGAAACGCACGCGGCGATCACCCGCTCGACCAGCAGCGGATTGCCGTGCAGCGTCAACTCGACCAGATCGTTGCCCGTGAACGAGTGCGGCGCCTCATAGCGAATGACTACGCAGTCGTCGAGCACTGCATCGTTCGCGTACAGATGCACGTGTACGGCTCGCCGGACTTCCGGAGAGGCGGAGTTGCTCAGTTGCTGAAGAATCGAAGAAGCATCAGGACCATCGATGCGCACGATCGCCAGCGCGCTGCGACCGAGGGGCGTCGCCGGAGCGACGATCGTGTCGAAGGTCACGACTCCGACGACGACGCCTGTACGTCCGCGGCTGGCTCGCTCTCTTCCGCTTCGGAGCGAAGGATGATCGCGACCCGCTTGTAGAAGCCGTCGCCGCGCGACTCGGTCGTCACTTCCGGATCTTCGCGCAGCGCCATGTGCACAATGCGGCGCTCGATCGGCGTCATCGCCGGAAGCAGTTCCTCACGCCCGCTGCGGCGAACGCGTTCCGCCAGATTGAACGCGCGGCGCTCGAGATCTTCGACGCGCTTTTCCTTGAACTCTTCGCAATCGAGCTCGATGTCTTTCTCGACCTTGCGTCCGACTAGCGCCTTGTTCGCGATCACCTGCAACGCGTCGAGCGCCTCGCCATGCCGATCGAGGAGACGGCCGACGTCGCTGCCGTACAAGCGCACCAGAATCTGCGTCTCGTTTTCTTCCGTGCGCAGAACGACGTCGAGCTTCGCCAGCGACAGTGCACTCTCGCACCACTCGCGCACCGAGCGCGCCGCTTCCGACTCCGGCGTCTGTTCAGGAAGATCGCCGAGGAACGTTTCAAAGTCGCCGGTGCGAAACTCGGTGCCGCCGCGACGGGGACCGCCACGACGACCGCCGCGGTTGTCGCCGCCACCGCGACCATCACGGCGCGGACCACGGCCACCGCCCGGACCGCGGCTGCCCGTGGAGCGAGGACCGCGTCCGTGCTCCCGCGCAGGGGGAACTCCTTCGAGCGGCGGAAGCGGCGCCACAGCGGCCACCGGCGGGACTGCGGCCTCGTTCACGTCCGCCTCGATCACCACCCGCTTGAAGCCGCCGAGAAATCCGCGCTTCTGCAGAAGCACGCGATGATTGATCTTCCAGCGCTCCACACCGAGCGCATCGACCGCCGCCTGCAGCGCTTCCTCGAGATTCCGTCCTTCGAACCGTTGGCTCATCGCGTCCTGCCGCTCATGCATTCTGAACTGCGGGTGGGTGATCTTTCCACCATTTATTCATGGCCCACTGCTGCGCGATCGTCAAGATGTTCTGCACGAGCCAGTACAACACGACGCCGCTCGGGAAATCCTTGAAGAAGAACCCGAAGAAGAGCGGCATGATGAGGAACATGCGGCGCTGCGACGGATCGCCGGTCGACGGCATGAGGTACGTCTGCAGGAACATCGTCGCCGTCATGAGAATCGGCGTGATGTAGTACGGATCCTTCTCGGAGAGATCGTGCATCCAGAGGATGAACGGCGCGCCGCGCAACTCGATCGCTCGCGAGAGCAGTCCGTAGAAACCCCACACGATCGGCAGCTGCAGCACGAGCGGCAGACAGCCCGCCATCGGATTGATGCCCTCTTTCTGATAGAGCGCCATCATCTCGACATTCATCTTGTTGCGCTGCTCGGCGTCGCTGCGCGCCTTTTTGTATTTCGCCTTGATCGCCTCGACCTTCGGCTGCACGCGCTGCATCTTCTTCATCGAGACGTTCTGCTTGTGCTGCAGCGGATAGAGCACGAGCTTGATGACGATCGTCAGGACGATGATGGCCCAACCGTAGTTGTGGGTGAACTGATTCAGATAGAGGAGCGCGCGGAGGAAAAAGCGCGCAATCAGGCCGAAGTAGCCGAGCTGCAGCGCCTCCCCCAGACCGTACGCATCGAGAACTTTCGTTTCCTTCGGACCGAAGAACGAGTCGCCGGCCACGACGCCATCGCCGGTCGCATTCACGGCCGCATACAAGTCCGCGCGGCCGGTCTTGTTCTGCGGCACGCTGAACTGCACTTTCTGCAGAGAGCCTTCCGCACCGCGCGACGGACGGAGCACCGAGAGGAAGTAGTTGTCTTCGATGCCGATGTATTGAATGGAGGGGACGACGTGGAACGCCGGCGCTTTCTCGCGGCGGACGATGCGGAACTTGTCGTTTGCCTCGACCACGCCATTGCCGGTCGTGACGACCTGCGAGTCCTGCTCTTCCGGTGCGAGCGTGCGGATTCCGGGGCCGATCGCCACGCGATACGGCGAAGGCGGCGTCATGGTCACGTTGAAGTCGAACAGGTACGGCTGCTTCGCGAAGCGGAAGGTCTTGGTCATCGAGACCCGGCCGTCCGAATAGCGGTACTGAATGACGCGCTGCCCTTTCGGATCGACCTGATCGCTCACCGAATAAAGAGCGGTGTTGAGGCGCTTGAGCGACGGATCGCGCGGGACGATGGTGAACGGAAAGTCGGTGCGATTCGCACCGCGCGCTTTCACCAGATCGACGAGTTCATCGCTTCGCTTCTGTTTGTAGTTCTTCAGCTTGAAGGAGATGAGCTGCGCGCCGCGATTCGAAAAGACTGCCGTGTACTGAGGCGTGTCGACGATCGTGTGCTGCTGCGCGGTCGCTGCTACCGGACTCGCCGGTGGGGCAGCGGCGATGGCCGTGTCGGCGGGAGGCGCCTTCACGTCGACCGGCGGCCTGGTGGCGGTGGTGTCAGTGGCGACCGGCTTGACGGCCGGTTTCTTCGCCAGCTCGGGAAACAGACGTGGTGCGATGGCGCTCCAGCCGAGGAGCACGGCGATCGAGATAGCGATCGCGAGAAAAATTCGTTTTTCCATTTCAGGGGACCGGGTCCCAACCTCCAGGATTGAACGGATGGCAACGGGCCAGGCGGCGAACGCCGAGCCATGAGCCGCGAAGGGCGCCGTATTTTTCCACGGCCTGCATCGTATAGACGGAGCAGGTCGGCTCGAAACGGCACATTGGCGGGAGCAAAGGGGAAATCATCCGCTTGTAGAAGCGGAGGAAGAACAGCGCGACGCGTCGGCCGATCATGACGAACGGCGCGCGGACTCGGTCACCACGCGGGCCAGAGCCCGTCCGAGCTCACGGCTGTAGTCGGCGAACGTCGCCTCGGCTGCATTCGGCTTGACGTTCACGACGATGTCGATCGAACGTGCGTCGATGCCCAGCGGCTCACGCTGCCGGCGGTAGATCTCGCGCGTCCAGCGCTTGAGGCGATTGCGCACATTGGCTTTCCCGAGTTTCTTCGTCGCGGTAATCCCGATCCGGGAGTGCGGCAAACCGTTGGCGATGAAGAAAAGGACTGTGTAGCGGGAAAACTGCTTCTGGCCCGTTTCGTAGACTCGGACGAACTCGCGACGCTTCGCAAGCCGTCTCGTTTTCGGCAGCGCCTCGGACCGAAGGCGTTCCACCGTGGATACCGCGAGCGCCCGCTTAGACAGCGAGGCGCTTGCGGCCCTTGCGGCGACGGCGCGAGAGAACGGCCTGGCCGTCCTTCGTCCGCATCCGGACGAGGAAGCCGTGCGTGCGCTTACGACGGCGGTTATTCGGTTGGAAAGTACGCTTCGATGCCATTTCGCTAACCCTCTGAAAATGAAAGCGGTGAGTATAGTGGGCAGGCGGAAGACGGTCAACGAGCGTTGCCGCGGACTCCGCAGGCCGAGCGCGCAAACGCCCTCCTCGAACGCCCTTATTCCACCTTGCGACGCGTCAGATTTGCTCCTTCCCGGCCGGCAAATCGCTGTGCTAGACTCCGTCCCCCGATCCAGAACCCGAATTTCCACAACTGTGGAAAAACTGTGGATTCTCAACAAGATAGCGGGCGTTTTCCCACCATGAGCACCTGGAGCCAAGTCCTCGCCCGAATCGAGCAAGTCGTTGATCGGACGGAGTATGACACCTGGCTCGCACCCGCCCGGTTCATCAGCCAGAAGGGCGATCAGCTCGACATCGCGGTTCCTTCTCAGCGGTATGTGGATGAGATTCGCGAGCGATTCGGGGCTCAGCTGCGGGCGTATCTCAATGAGCTGACGCTCGAGCCCGTCAACGTCAACTTCGTGGTGGACGGTAAAGGCGGAGCCGATCCCTCGCCGCCGATCGCACCGCCGACCAGCGAGATTCCGGCCGCGACCTTCAATCCGCGCTACCGTTTCGAAAGCTTCGTCGTCGGCAGCTCCAATCAGCTCGCGTACGCCGCATCGAAGTCGATCGCGGAAAACCCCTCCGGTTCGTTCAACCCGCTCTTCATCTATGGAGGCGCGGGCCTCGGCAAAACGCATCTCATCCAGGCCATCGGTCATCAACTCCGGTCCGACAGGGCGAACATGAAGGTCGTCTATCAGTCGGCCGAGGTGTTCGTGACCGAGGTGATCGCGGCGATTCGGTATGACCGGATGCAGCCGTTCCGGGACAAATACCGCTCGATCGACGCGCTTCTCCTTGACGACATTCAGTTCATCGCCGGCAAAGAGCGGACGCAGGAAGAGTTCTTCCACACCTTCAATGCGCTCTACGAAGCGCAGAAGCAGATCGTGTTCACGTCGGACCGGCCACCAAAAGAAATCCCGACGCTCGAAGAAAGGCTGCGGTCGCGATTCGAGTGGGGACTCACGGCCGACATTCAGCCGCCCGACCTCGAGACCAAAGTCGCCATCCTTCGCAAGAAAGCGGAAGACAAAGGTCTCAACGTGCCGCAGGAAGTCGCGCTCTTCGTCGCCGAGCGGGTGCGCTCAAATGTGCGTGAGCTCGAAGGCCACCTCAACAAGATTGCCGTTTATGCGTCGCTGGCCGGAAAGCCGGTGACGATCGACGTGGCGAAAGAAGCGCTCAAGGACGTTCTGTCGAAAGAGGACAAGCCGATCACGCCGTCGGAAATCCTCCGCGTCGTGGCCGCGCACTATGGGCTCAAGGTCTCAGACCTCAAGCAGAAGAGCAACGCCAAGACGATCGCCTTCCCTCGCCAGGTCGCGATGTACCTCTGCAAAGACCTCACGGACCTCTCCTATCCGGAGATCGGGAAGCTGTTCGCCGACAAGCACCACTCGACCGTCATGTACTCGGTCCAGCAGATCAAGAAGATGATGGATGCCGATGCGCAGTTCGCGAGGACGGTCGAAGGTCTGGCCAAACAGTTCCGATGAGATCTTCCGCAGCCCCTGCGGAAAGCCCTGAGCAAAACGTGTGGACGAAAAACACCAATCTTCGGATTGCGGCCGGGCCTGCGGAAAACGCCCCGATTCTCCGCAGTTTCTCCGGTGCGCGCCCCACAGTCTCAAAAACGCAGGACTGCTATACTTTCGAACGGTTTGCGTCGCGTCCTGACGTTATCCACACCACCTACTACTACCACCACAAAAGAAAAAGATTCGGGTTTAAGGAAGAGACCAAATGGAGCTGACCGTCGGAAAAGCGGATCTTCAGAAAGAACTCCAGCTTTGCCAGGGGGTCGTCGAAAAGCGTTCGACGATTCCGATCCTGTCGAACGTCCTGCTCAAGGCGGCCGACGGACGGCTTCAGATTGCGGCGACCGATCTCGACGTCACGATCCTCAGCTCGACCGGCGCCCGCATCACCACTCCCGGCGGAGTCACCATCGAGGCCAAACGGCTCTTCGATGTCGTGCGCTCGCTCCCCGATGACGACGTGCACTTTGCGCTGCAGGAAAACAACTCGATGCTCATCGAGTCCGGCACCGCAAAATTTCGTCTCCTCGGCCTGCCGGCCGAGGATTACCCCACCCTCCCCACCGTGAACTCGACCGAGGGCTACTCGATCCCTCTCGACGAGCTCAAGACCATGGTCGGAAAGGTGAAGTTCGCGATCACGCACGAAGAGACGCGCTTTCAGCTCAACGGCGCTCTCCTCAAAGTGCAGCCGAACAAGATGGAGATGGTCGCGACCGACGGCCACCGGATGGCCCTCATCAACTTCCCTTCCGGCATGACCGGCAAAGGAACGAAGGGCACCGATCTCACCATCCTCATCCCGCGCAAAGCGCTCGACGAGATCCTCCGTCTCGAAGGCGGCGAAGACGGCACGGTGCGTTTCGGCGTCTCCGACAACCAGCTCTTCTTCGAGGCCGGCGACCGGCGGCTGCTGGCCCGCATGATCGACGTGAACTTCCCGAACTACATGGAAGTCATCTCCCGCGACAACGATCGCCGGGTGATGGTCGACCGCGAGCGTCTGCTCTCGACCATCAAACGCATTTCGCTCGTAGCGAACGAGCGCACCCGCGCGGTGCGTTTCGATTTTGCGCCGGGCAAGCTCACGGTTTCGTCGACGAACCCGGAACTCGGCGATGCGCGCGAGACCGTTCCCATCGACTACGCCGGCCAGCCGTTCTTCGTCGGCCTCAACGCCGCGTACGTGATGGATTTTCTCAGCGCGACCGACACGCCGAGCGTGTCGCTCGATCTGAAAGACGAGAACAGCCAGTGCATCGGCCGTCCCGCGACCGCGGCAGAAGACCTGCCGTATGACTATCTGTATGTCGTGATGCCGATGCGATTGGCGTGAGGCGCGGCCCCTCACCCGGCGCTGCGCGCCACCCTCTCCCCGCAAGCGGGGCGAGGG
>JALYOB010000647.1 GCA_030857085.1 Acidobacteriota bacterium
GCACTCCTAAAATCTCCGCATGCTCGATGAGCCGACGCTTCGCATGCTGATTCGCGCGACCGCGCGCACGTCGGCGCTCTGCATTGCCTTCGCCTTCGCGCGCATCCGCACACGTGAGTTTCTGATCGCACTCCCGGTGTCGCACGCACTGCATTTCGCGGCCATTCTCACGCTGGCGGCGATCACCACTCCCGCCAACGCGCACATCGGCGTCAACACCATCGGCGGCATCGCCATCTTCGGGTTGATGATCTTCGCCGCGATGCATCGCACCACCTGGCCGGTCTACGCACTGTGGATCATCTCCGTCATCGGCTTCGCCATCCGGAACATGCGCGTGCCGGTGTATCCGCTCATCATGGCCGTTCTCCTCGCATCGGCGATCGTGCGCGTGGTGCGGCGGCACCACGCCGCGTAGAGCGTTGACGCACGGCCGCTACAATCGCGCGCAGCGTGGCCAAGAAAGCAATCGTCTACTCCTGCACCGAATGCGGCGCCCAGGCGTCGAAGTGGCTCGGACGCTGTCCCGACTGCAACGCCTGGAACTCCTACGCGCAGGAAGATCCGCCGAGCGCCGCGCCGCTGCCCGCAACAGCGCTGAGTTCCGGATCCGCACCCATGCCCATCAGCGCCGTCGATTTCGACGCCGCGCCGCGCACCTCGACCAACATCGCCTGTCTCGATCGCGTGTTAGGCGGCGGCCTTGTTGCCGGTGCGGTCACGCTCGTCGGCGGCGAGCCGGGCATCGGCAAGTCGACGCTGCTCTTGCAGGTGGCAGAAGAGCTCGCGCGCGGCGGCACGGTGCTCTACGTCTCCGGCGAAGAATCCCCCCGGCAGATCGCCATGCGCGCCAGGCGTCTCGGAACCATCAGCGACAACATCCGCCTCTACACCGAGACCTCCGTCGAGCGAATTCTGACGGAGGTGGAAAAGCTCCAGCCGGCGGCGGTGATCGTCGACTCGATTCAGACGGTCTACACCTCGTCGAACAACTCCATGCCCGGCTCGGTCGGTCAGGTGCGCGATTCCGCGGGCGTGCTGATGTCGGCGGCGAAACGGTTGTCGATCCCGGTCTTTCTCATCGGTCACATCACCAAGGAAGGGACGATCGCCGGCCCGAAAACGCTCGAGCACATCGTCGATACGGTTCTCTACTTCGAGGGCGAGAAGTTTCAGAACTACCGCGTCGTACGCGCCTACAAAAACCGCTTCGGCCCGGCGAACGAAGTGGCGCTGTTCGAGATGCACGACGATGGACTGGAAGAAGTGCCGAATCCTTCCGCCGCGCTGATCTCACAGCGGAGTCAGTCCGCAGGCTCTGCGATTCTCGCTGCAGTCGAAGGTACGCGGCCGCTGCTGATCGAAGTGCAGGCGCTCGTCTCCCCCACTCACTTTCCCTCGCCGCGTCGCATGGCCATGGGCATCGACGCGAATCGCATCTCGCTCCTCCTCGCGGTGCTGGAGCGCAAGGGCGCGGGGACGTTCGCGCAGCACGACATCTACGTCAACGTTGCCGGCGGTCTGGAGATCGACGAGCCCGCACTCGACCTCGGCGTCGTGGCGGCGGTGCTCTCTTCGCAGCGCAATCTCGCCGTCGCACACGACGTCGCCCTCTTCGGCGAAGTCGGTCTCCTCGGCGAAGTGCGCAGCGTCTCGCAGCCCGACCTGCGCGCGCGCGAGGCGGCCGCACTCGGCTTCCGCCGGGTGATCGTGCCGCACTCCAATGCGGCGGAGATCCGCGCCGACGTCGAAGTGATTCCGGTGCGCCGCATTGAGAACGTCGCGGCCGCTTTGTTCCAATAAGCTTTACAAGCTCGGCCGCGAACCTCTACACTCACGCCGTCGTAACGGACCCCAATACCCGGTTTGAGGAAAATCGATCGCGCCATGAGAACGCTTCGCGTGCGGAACGGGTGTGTAGGCAGGGTGATGGCGCTGCTCGCGTCGCTTCTCTTCTTCACCGCCTGCGCAACGACCACCACCACTGTCGCCACTGCGCCGCCTCCGGCTCCACAGTCGGAAGACGAGGACTTCAGCCAGCTCATCGCGCAGCTCCGCGCCGACCTCGGACGCACCACCGCACGCGTGCAGCCGAAGAAGGCGGAAGCGAATACCGCCATCGCCGAAACGAAGAAAGAACGCGATCGCGCTTTTGCCGCACGCGCGAACGCTCTCTTCGCGCCGCTCAATGGCACCGCACTGCAGATGCCGGTGGTCGGCATCACGCCCCGTGACCTCTCCAACAGCTGGGGCGATCCGCGCGACGGCGGCGTGCGCAAGCACAAAGGCATCGACATCTTCGCGCCGAAAGGCACCGCAGTCGTGGCCGTGACGAGCGGCATCATCACCTACATCGGCGACCAGCCGAAGGGCGGCCAGTGCCTCTGGCTCACGACCGAAGACGGCGCATCGTTCTATTACGCGCATCTCGACCGCTGGGCGCCCGGCCTCTTCGAAGGAATGGAAGTCCGCAGCGGCGACCTCCTCGGCTACGTCGGCAACACCGGCAACGCCCGCACGACCCCGCCGCACCTGCATTTCGGCGTGAATCAGAACGACGAGATGGTGAATCCCTACCCGATCCTCACGCGCGCCTCGGTGGTGATGCGTGCGCACGTCGCGTTGGAATCAGGCAGCGCGCAGGGCACGCACTAGCGCGCCTTGTGTCATCCCGCGTGCAGCCCGGGATCCCCCCCGACTCGCAGCGTTGTCGCCCGACGCAGGGGATTCCGCGCGGTCTTCGCGACGCGGAATGACGCGAGCGCCTGGCAGCGCCCGCCCCGGTGTCATCGTGAGCCGCCGGAGCCGCGAAGCGGCGGAGGACGGTCGAAGGATCCCCTGCCGACGGAGCGGGTCTCGCGCTGCATGAAGGGGATCCTTCGACCGTC
>JALYOB010000648.1 GCA_030857085.1 Acidobacteriota bacterium
CCTCAGCTTCAGCCTGTTCGTGGCATCGATCGCCGGTGCTGCCTCGTTCACGCGCCCGGACGATTTTTCCGAGATCAAAGCGGGCCAGGCGGTCACCATCCGGGCCGATCGCGCGTATCTGTTGTTTCGCACGAATTCGAAGGAGACGCGCGTTTTCACCGGTCTCAGTCCGGTTTTCCTCCGCGTCCCCACTGCCGCGGAGATGGAGGCGTACAACGCGGCGAAACGGACTGCCTTCGCGAAGGCCGAGCCCGAGCTGAAACGCCGGCGGCAGGAGTTGCTCGCACAGAAGACGGCCGCCGAACGGACCGGACAGAAATTCACGAAGATCATCCCGCCGCCGCCAGGTCTCGACACGTTCGAGTTCGCATACAACGGGACGCCCAACGTCTACTCCGTGAGCCTGCGCGGCGCGCTGGAGAAGTCCGATGACGGACGCGTCCTGTTGATCGACGCGACGCCCGGCACGTACGTCCTGTACGGCTGGGGCGCGGGCGACAGCCTGTATACCTGCCTCTGTCTCGGCTCCGTCTCGTTCTCCGCGGAACCGGGCAAAATCACCGACCTCGGGACGATTTTCGTGGCGTTGGCCGCCGAGCCGTCGCCGATCCCGGAGCTGAAACCGGTGACTGGCCTGGGCCGAGGAGTAAACGGCGGTCACGCCGAGCTCCTCGCCTCAGCGGTGCGGCCCGCCAGTGACGCGACGCCCATCCCTGCCGCCGTCGCGGGCAAGCCGATCGTACGAGCGGATTACCGCGCGACGGGCAAATTCGTCAGCCCTTTCGCGTTCGGCATCCATCGCCTCGCTCCCATCCCCGGAGTCCTCGGCTACGACCGCCGCGGCAGGGTGCTCGATCTCGTGACCGCGACGCCCGCCGAAGATCATTTCTACTAGCGCGACGCATCACGGGAAACGGGGGGATTGAGGAACCGCGAATGAGGCCGGCGAACCAGAGCGCACGATTCCGGCCGAATCAGCGCGCGATCACACAAGCCCCAAAGAGATGCGTTAGGCGTAATCACCGCCGAGTCGATCGTGGACGGGAAGCATCGCCGCAACCTCCGCCGCATTGAAGCTCGTGTAGGCGATATATCGCAGTGCCTTGCGCCAGAGCGGATGGAGGCGCGGCGACGCGAGCGCGGTCATGCGCTGGCCTAACGGCGCCAGTGACGCTTCCATGCTCCATCGAGTGCGGACGAAGTAGTGATCGATCGCCTTGACGAGCACGGCATCCGGCAGATGCGGAGCCAGCGCCGAGAGAACGCGGGCGTGCTCCCACCCGCGGCGAGCCATCAAACGCTCCGTCACCCACACCGGCAAAGGTGACTGATGCGACGCCCACCGCTCCACGACATCCGGCGAATTGGTTGAAGACGAGTAGGTGTTGAGCGCCTTCTGGATCAGCTCACCACCCTCCGCCTCGGTCATCCATGGCGCGAGCTGGAGCTCAGCCCACGCCCTCATCTCCTCGACTTCCAGCGAACGGATCACCGCGACTGCCGCGCCGAGCAGCCGTTCGCGCGACTCGCCATCGAGCTGTTCCAGCCGCTGCGCAATCAGATCGGCATTGCCCGTCTCACCGAGCTGCCGCAGCGCAGCAGCGTCACCCGCATCCGCGCCCGATGCGAAACGGAGAGCCTTCGCAAAGAACGGGTGCAGATGGGCGCCGATCGTCTCGAGGGCGCTCGAGCGCTCCGCGGCGTCGTGCATTGCGAGCGCGGCGATCATCGCCTGCGCAACAGCATTGCCGTAGTCGCGACGTTCCAGCCGCGGGAGAAGGTCCAGCAACAAAGCGATCTGCTCGCGCGGATGGCAGCCGCGGCGGATCGCCTCGATCGTTCCGGGCGCATAAACGCCCGTGCGGCGCGTGAGCCACGCGAGGATGCGTGCACGCATCCCCGGCGGCACGGTTCCTTCGAGCTGCCGGCGCCATCGGCGCGGCATCTTGCGGAGGTACTTCACGAACCGCAACGCGCGTTCGGATCGTTCTTCCGATACGCGATGCGCAGGAGGAACCAGCACATGCCACTCATCCGCGACAAGCCGCAGGCACTCGACGCCCGCCGCCTCGGGGAGGCGCGGGATCACCGCCCTCACGACAGGCGCCATCTGATCGAGATGCTCCATTGTGATTGCGATGGCGAGGACATCGCGCAGCAGGTCGATCGACAGCTCGGGGATCAATTCGAGCAGAACGCTGCGTACTGTCTCTCCGCTCCAGCGGCGCATCACATCCCGCCGGATGACGCGCAGCGCTTCCACGAGGCACGCTCTGCGCTGTTCGGGCTCGTCGCTGAGCACACCGATTGCGCCGAGAACGAGCGCGCGATCTCTGTCGCTGCGCAGCGTGGCGACGTTGCGCCGTGCCTCGCTCAGCAGGCCGGCGCGGTCCGACGGAACGGCCATTTCGGCGCGAAGCACGAGATCATGCAGGCGATCGCAATCGACACCGCCGGCGTGTGGCGGAAAACGCCTGCGGGTGATGACATCGTGCAAATCGCGGTTGGGCGGATAGACGTCCGCTGCGACCGCACTCGCCTGAACCGAAGAGACAGCGGTCGCGAGCTGCTCATTCGACAGCCGCGGCGCCATCACGTCGAGAGCCACCGGACAGCGCCGGTCGGCGATGGCGATTCGAAAGGCCTCGTCGATGAGCTCGTGCGGCAGGATCGGGACGATCGCTGCCAGCGTCCGGTCCTTGTCCCACCGCGCGTTGATGCGCTCGAGTGCCTTCCGGAGTTCCCCCGACGAACGGCCTCGCCACCGCGGAAAAAAGAACCTCGCGCGGCTCCCCCAGTGCGGCGGAAGAAACATCTTCTCAGCCAGCGGCACCAGTTCATCCGGGAGACGCGGAATCTGCTGGGACAGAACCTGGTCGGTCCATAAT
>JALYOB010000649.1 GCA_030857085.1 Acidobacteriota bacterium
ATGTACATGCGGCCGGCGTTTGCCTGCGCGAGCGCCTTCGCCATCACCTCGCGCGACAGACCCGACACCTTGATGTCCATCTGCAGCGCGGTGATGCCTTTGCGCGTCCCGGCGACCTTGAAGTCCATGTCGCCTTCGTGGTCTTCCATGCCGGCGATGTCGCTGAGCACCGCATGGCGCGTGTTGTCTTCGCTGGAAACGAGACCCATCGCCACGCCGGCGACATTCGCCTTGAGAGGAACGCCGCCCGCCATCATCGCGAGCGAGCCGCCGCAGACCGAAGCCATCGACGACGAGCCGTTCGACTCGAGGATGTCCGAGACGATGCGGATCGTGTATGCGAATTCATCTTCCGTCGGCAGCAGCGGCGCCAGCGCGCGGCGGGCGAGATTGCCGTGGCCGATCTCGCGGCGCGCCGGACCACGCAGGAACTTCACTTCACCGACCGAGAACGGCGGGAAGTTGTAGTGCAGCATGAAGCGCTGGAAGGTCTCGCCTTCGAAGTCTTCGATCTTCTGCGCTTCCTGCGGGGTGCCGAGGGTCATGGTGACGAGAGCTTGCGTTTCGCCGCGGGTGAAGATCGCGGAGCCGTGCGTACGCGGCAGCACGTTGAGATCGATCGAGATCGGACGGATCTCGTCGAAGCGGCGGCCGTCGACGCGCATGTTCTCGTTGAGCATGAGATTGCGGAAGATCTGCACTTCCATTTCGCCGAACGCGGCGCTGACCGCGGTCAGACGCTCGGCGTCTTCGGCGGGAACGCTGCCGGTGATCTGCTCTTTGACCGCTTTGATCGCGTCGTAGCGGGCGTGCTTGCCGGTGGTGAGCATCGCGCCGCGCAGCTGCTGGCCGTACTGGTCCATCAGCTCTTTGAGGATCTCGTCGGTGAACTTCGGCTTGTAGTCGACCTTCAGCTTCTCTTTGCCGACATCGGTGCGCAGCTGCTTCTGCACTTCGCAGATGCGGCGGATTTCCGCCTGCGCCGCGTCGAACGCGTCGAGGACGACGTTCTCGTCGACTTCGCGCGCACCCGCTTCGACCATCACGATCGCGGTCTCCGTGCCGGCGACGACGAGGTCGAGGTCGGAGAGATCGCGCTGCGCGTTGGTCGGATTGACGACGATCTGCCCGTCGACATAGCCGATGCGCACGGCGCCGATCGGATTGTGGAACGGGATTTCGGAGACCGACAGCGCCGCGGACGCGCCGTTGATGGCGAGGATGTCCGGATCGTTCTCGCCGTCGGCCGAGAGGACGAGGGCGATGATCTGCGTTTCCTGGCGGTAGCCCTTCTCGAACGAGGGGCGGAGCGGACGGTCGATGAGGCGGGAGGTGAGGATTTCTTTTTCGGTCGGACGTCCTTCACGCTTGAAGAAGCCGCCCGGGATGCGTCCGCCTGCGTACGTGTTCTCTTTGTAGTCGACCGTGAGCGGCATGAAGTCGCCGATCACATTGCCGGCCTTGTAGCAGGCGGTGGCGAGCACCACCGTGTCGCCGTAACGGACGACCACCGAGCCGTGCGCCTGTTTTGCGATCGCACCGGTCTCGAACGACAGGGCTTTCCCGCCGATCTCGAGTTCTCTTTTGAATGCCATTGATTCCCTTCGTTTACGCCGGGACCACTCATCACCCCGGCTGTGTTTGATGTGTGCTTGGGCCGAACGATGGGATCCGGCCGGAGGGGGTTGCGTGCAGGGCGCGAGCCCGAACGCAGGGGAAAAACAACGGCGGGCCTTGCGGCCCGCCGTGAGGGGATTCGCGTTACTTACGGATGCCGAGCTTGTCGATGATCGTGCGGTACCGCTCCACATCGGTCTTCTTGAGGTAGTCAAGAAGCCGGCGGCGGCGACCGACGAGCTTCAGAAGACCGCGGCGCGAGTGGTGATCCTTCGCGTGCGTCTTGAAGTGCTCGGTGAGGTAGGTAATGCGGTTCGAGAGGAGTGCAATCTGCACTTCTGGCGACCCGGTATCGGTGTCGTGGACCCGATACTGGTTGACGAGTTCCGTTTTCTCTTGCTTCGTGGTCGACAAAATCCTGTTCTCCTGAAAAGGTTGAAACGTAGCCTGAATACACGTGGAGCTTTTAAACCGCGCACGATAACAGCGGCACCTGTCGAAATCAATCCCGCCTATACTCGCGCCCGTGTTCCCCCTCCGGCGTGCCGGCCTCATCGCTGCGCTCGGCCTCTTCTTCTTTCTCTTCCACTCCCCTCTTCTCTCGGTGGAAGGGCGCGTGCGCGGCTTCAACAGCGACGCAGCGATCATCGCCCTCATGGGAAAGAAGATGCTCGAAGGACGCGGCTTCGACGTCTTCTTCTGGGGCCAGAACTACGTCGGGCCGCTGACCTCGATGTGCATCGCGGCCGCAGGAGCGTTCACCGGCGGCGTGAATCCGCTCGCATTGCGACTCGGGACGTTCGCGGAAGTCTTCGCCGGCATTCTGCTGGTGGGCTGGAGCATCGCCCGCATCGACCGCCGCGCCGCGATCGCGACGATGATCGCGCTCGCAATCACTCCTCCCGTCCTGCTGCGCATGATGATCACGCCTCTCGGCGCAGAGATGTCGTTCGTCATGGGCGCGGCGTTGCTGGCGGTGGTGCTGCAGCACGTGACCTCGCCGCGCGGCTGGCTGTCGCACGCGCGCGGGCAGTTCGCGTTCGGCGTGGTCGCGGCAATCGGCTGGTGGATGAATCAGCAGGTCGTCTTCACGCTCCTCGCCGCCGCGATCGTGCTTGCGTCGCGCTCTGCTGCGATGCGCGGCGCGCTCACGCGCCTTCGCTTGCGCGACCGCTGGATGCTTCGCGGCGAGGCGCTCCGCTGGCGCCGCATGCCGGGCGTGGTGCAGGCGTTCGCGTGGATTTCGACGCGCGTTGGTGCGCTGCTCTTC
>JALYOB010000650.1 GCA_030857085.1 Acidobacteriota bacterium
GCGGTGAAGGTCGCGTTGCCGGAGAAGCCGGTCGCGAGGGTGACGGTGTAGGTGACGTTCGCCGTCCCCTGCCCGTTCGTGACGCTCACGCTCGCGACGCCGGTGCCGTTCGCCGCCGACCAGTTGAAGATGTTGTTGTCATCCGTGCCGGAGAGACTGACCGTAAACGCCGCCGCATCCTGAGCGACGGTGCGGATCGGATTCGCAAACGCCGTAACCGACGGTGCCGCGTTGGTCGAGCACGACTGTGCCGGGCTGGACGAATTGCGCGGCACGAGGCCGGTCGCCGTGGTCAGGACGAAAAAGTCCGTCACGTTATTGTCGGTGTCCTGGCAGCCGCCCGAACGGCGGACCGCGCCTTTGGTCGAGTCGAGGCCGGTGCCGTTGTTGACCGACGACCCACCCTCACCATTGTTCGACGCACCCCACGCCACGACGTCGACGATGCGAGTGTCGGGCAGCGTGCAAGGCGTGGCGCTCGCGCCGCAGCCGAGGGCGGTGCCGTTGTTGACCAGGGCAACCTTGCCGCTCGAGGCCGACATGCTGAGGCCGGTCGACGTGAGGTCGGCAGTGAACGTCGCGCCGAGCGTTCCCGCCGCGCCGAGTTTGACGAGCAGGTATTTGCCCGCGCCAATGCTCGTGTTCGCCGGGAACGTGTAGACGTTGCCGGTATTGCCGAAGTTGCCGGTCGACGAGCCGTACTGCAGCGACCATCCGCCGATGCTCACCGCCGCGTTCGACGTGTTGAGCAGTTCGACGTAGTCATGCGTATAGGCCGGCGCGCCGCTGCTCGAGCCGCCGCCTCCATACACCTGGCTCATGACGATATTCGGCGATGCAGCACTCGCGATCGTGGCGAGGGAAACGAAGCAGAGCAGTAGCAGAACAGACGTACGCCGCAGGTTCATCAACAAAGCGCTCCTCGGATTGTCGTGAGTCGAAGGGTGGATCGATGAGAAGGGTTCGGTGGGGTGGAGAATTCCGTGGTTGGTTGTGGGTTGTCGGTTCTCGGTTGTCGGTTGTCGGTGTTGGTTGTCCGTTGTCCGTTAACGGGTGTCAGGTGTCAGGTGTCTGGGCCGTAACGCCCGGGCGAAACATCCCAGACACCCGACACCCGACACCAGTCGAGCGACGCACCGCCCTCAACGGACAACGGACAACGGACAACGGACAACCAATACCGACAACCGACAACCGACAACCTCCACTGTCACCTCCCCCCCGCCCGCCCGCTCCATTTCCACATGACCGATCAACCAGACCTCGCCTCCGGGGTCCCCTGCGATTCTCTGGCGGACGGGGCGATGCTCGTGGGGCGTGCCGGTGAAGAAGATGTGCTGCTCGCGCGGCGCGGCGATGCATTTTTCGCCGTGAGCGCCTTCTGTCCGCACTACCACGCGCCGATGGCCGACGGGCTCATCATCGGCGAGACGATCCGCTGTCCGTGGCATCACGCCTGTTTCGAGCTGCGCACCGGCAACGCGACCGCCGCACCCGCACTGCGTCCGCTGCAGACGTTCCGCACCATCGTCGACGGGAACGTCGTGCGCGTCGATCCGAAGCCGAACACTCCCGCGAAAGCAGAGCCGCGCACCGGCAGCGATCGCATCGTGATCATCGGCGCCGGCGCCGCCGGCACGTTCGCCGCCAACGAGCTCCGCCGCCTCGGCCACCCCGGTCCGGTCACGCTGATTTCGCGCGAGGAAAGCCTCCCCTACGACAAGCCGAATCTGTCGAAGGACTATCTCGCCGGCCGCGCACCCGAGGAGTGGATTCCGCTGCGGTCGGCCGAGGAGTATGCGTCCGACAACATCGACCTCCGCCTCGGCGCAACGGTGCAATCGATCGACGCAAGCGAGCGGCTCGTGCACCTCGCAAGCGGCGAGACGATCCGCTTCGAGAAACTCATCCTCGCCACCGGCGCCTCACCCCGCAGGCTCGACCTCCCCAACGACGGCTCGCTCACCATGCGCCTGCTCCGCACCTGGAACGACGCGAACGCAATCCGCGACGCGGCGAAGAACGCGAAGCGCGCAGTGGTCATCGGCGCGAGTTTCATCGGACTCGAAACCGCCGCATCGCTGCGCGAGCTCGGGCTCGACGTAACGGTCGTGGGCCCCGAGGAGCATCCGCTGGAGCGTCCGTTCGGAAGGAAGCTGGCGACGTTCATCCGCACTATTCATGAGTCCCGCGGCGTCACCTTCCGCCTCGGCCGCAAGCCGGCTGCAATCGAGAAAGGAGCGGTGGTGCTCGACGACGAGAGCCGCCTCGAAGCGGATCTCGTCGTCGCCGGCGTCGGCGTCACACCCGACGTCGCCCTCGCAACGTCCGCAGGTCTGGAAGCGGACAACGGCATCGTCGTCGACGAGTTCCTTGAAACGAGTGTCGCAGGCATCTTCGCCGCCGGCGACATCGCCCGCTTCCCCAGCCCGCGCAACAACGGCTCGATCCGCGTGGAACACTGGGCCGCCGCCGCCCGCCAGGGCCAGACCGCCGCACGCAACGCGATGGGCCTGCACGAGCCCTTCACCGCCGTCCCCTTTTTCTGGAGCCAGCACTACGATCTCGTCTTCGCCGCCGTCGGTCACGCGACCCGCTCGGACGACGTCGAGATCCTCGGCTCGCTCGAGTCGACGAACGCCGCCGCCGTGTTCCGCGATAACGGCCAGATCACCGCGGTCGTGACGCTGTTCCGCGACGACGTGAGCCTCGCCGTCGAAGCAGCGATGGAACGGGGGTCGGACGTGGAGCCGATTCTTCGCGCTGCTTTTTCGGCGTAGGCAACAGGGAACGACGGGGGGCCTCCGGCGGCCGGGCCACGGGCCCGGACCCGTCTGCAGGCCAAGCCTCCGCGACACTCGTGTGAATTCGACGCACTCTGTCGCGG
>JALYOB010000198.1 GCA_030857085.1 Acidobacteriota bacterium
AGTTGCCAGAGCGTTGTCGCCCGGGCGAAACGGCCCTGGCAACTCGCCACACGCTACGCGCTACTTCCTATTGAATTTCGCTACCGCTTCATCAATGGCTTCCCGCACGCGCATCGCGAGCTTCACCGCCGCGAGGCCGTCTTCCGCGGAGACGACCGGGCGCGTGCGATCGCGCACGCACTGCAGGAAGGCGTCGTTTTCGGCGCGCAGCGGCTCTTTCTTTTCCACGCTCACGTCGAGCGGGCGAAGCACGCGCTGGCCTTTTTCGTCGACGAGGCGATAGCCCTTCACTTCCTGTTCTTTCGTATCGACCGAGATGTAGAAGTCGCTGCCGAAGAAGCGCTGTTTGCGGACGCGTTCCTGCGAGACGCGGCTGGCGGTGAGATTCGCAACCGCGCCGTTCGCGAGCTCGAGCCGCACGTTGGTGATGTCGACTTTGTCGGTGAGCACGGGCACGCCGACCGCGCGCACGTCGACCACTTCCTGCTGCAGCAGCGACAGCACGAGGTTGAGGTCGTGAATCATGAGGTCGAGCAGCACGTCGACGTCGAGCGAGCGAGGAACGAAGACGCCGAGGCGCTCGGCTTCGAAGTAACGCGCAGCGCGGACCTGCGATGCAACTGCGGCAATGGCCGGGTTGTAGCGTTCGACGTGGCCGACCTGCACGATGCGTCCACGCGTCGCGGCGATCTCGATGAGTTGCTGCGCTTCATCCACCGTGGCGGTGATCGGCTTCTCGACCATCACGTCGACGCCCGATTCGAGCAGTTGCCGCGCGACGTCGAAATGCGTCGTGGTGGGCGTGGCCACAACGGCGCAATCGATCTCTTTCGCAAGCGCATCGACGCTCCCGAAGCGTTGCAGATTGAGACTCGATGCGACTTCGTTCGCGATCGCATCGTTCGGCTCGACAAAGCCGATCATGCGCGCGTCGCTGGTCTCGCTGAGCACGCGCGCGTGCAGCCTGCCGAGGTAGCCGGTGCCGACGACGCCGACGCGGATGGTCATCGAATCACACCGCGCTGCGAGCTGCGAATGAACTCGGCGAAGTAGCGCACTTCGGCGTGAAAGCCGAGCTCCGATTCGATGCGATCGAGCGCTTCCTGCAGGCGCAGCTTCGACCGCGTCAGCAGGCGATATGCGCGCTGCAGCGCTTCGACCGTTTCTTTCTGAAAGCCTTTGCGCTCGAGGCCGATGTTGTTCACGCCATAGGTTTTCGCGGGGCGATTGCCGACGGTCTTCACGAACGGCAGCACGTCCTGGGTGCAGATCGAGCCGCCGCCGATGAACGCGTGATCGCCGACGCGGCAGAACTGATGGACGGCCGAGAACGCGCCGACGGTGGCGTAATCGCCCACTTCCACGTGACCGGCGAGCGTGGCGTTGTTCGCGAAGATGGTGTGCGAGCCGACGTGGCAATCGTGCGCGACGTGCGAGTACGCCATGAAGAAGTTGTTCGAGCCGAGCGTGGTGATGCCGCCGCCGCCTACAGTGCCGCGATTGATGGTGACGAATTCGCGGAAGACGTTGTCGTTGCCGACGCGCAGTTCGGTGCGCTCGCCTCGAAACTTCAGGTCCTGCGGGTCGGTGCCGATCGAGCACTGGCCGATGAAGCGATTGCGCTCGCCGATGGTGGTCGGTCCGTCGATGCGCACGTGCGGTCCGATGATGCTGCCGGCGCCGATGGTGACGTTCGGTCCGATGATCGCGTACGGGCCGACTTCGACGTCGCTCGCGACCGATGCGTCGCTGCTGATGATTGCGGTTTCTGCGATCGCCATCGCTACTCCGGCCGCTCCGTCATCACGCTCAGCATCTCCGCCTCGGCCACGACGTTGCCCTCGACGCGCGCGGTGCCTTTCAGCTTCACTGTGTTCGAGCGTTTCTGCAGCACTTCGCATTCGAGGATGAGCTGGTCGCCGGGAATGACGGGCTTGCGGAAGCGCGCTTTGTCGACGCCGCCGAAGAGGAAGAGTTTCTTCTCGCGATCCTCGAGGTCGCGCAGGAACAGCACCGCGCCGCACTGCGCCATCGCCTCGACGATCAGCACGCCCGGCATGACCGGCGCGCCGGGAAAGTGTCCCTGGAAAAACTGCTCGTTCGCGGAGACGTTCTTGAGGCCGACGATGCGCTTGCCGGGCTCCATTTCGAGGATGCGGTCGATCAGCAGCATCGGATAGCGATGCGGCAGGAGCTTCATGATTTCGATGATGTTGAGCGTGGTCATTTGCGTTTCTCTCTTTGCTGGCGCACGTAGTCGCGCTGCGGGACGGCGGGGATGCCGCGCACCCAGACGCCGGCCGGAACGTCTTCGAAGACGGCGGACTTCGAGTAGACGCGCGCGCGGTCGCCGATCTTGAGATGTCCGGCGAATCCCGATTGTCCGCCCACCTGAACGGATTCGCCGAGTTCTGTCGATCCGGCAATGCCAACCTGCGAGACGAGGAGGCAGTTGCGCCCGATCTTCACGTTGTGGCCGATCTGCACGAGGTTGTCGATCTTCGTTCCCGCGCCGATGACGGTCTCGCCCAACGCGGCGCGATCGATGGTGGTGCCGGCGCCGATCTCGACGTCGTCTTCGATGCGCACGATGCCGACCTGCGGGATTTTGTGGTGTTTGCCCGATTCGTCAGTGGCGAAGCCGTAGCCGTCGGAGCCGATGACGACGCCGCTGTGGATGATGCAGCGCGCGCCGACGCGGCACGCGTAATAGATGGAGACCTGCGGATAGATGATCGTGCCGTCGCCGATGACGGCATTCGCTTCGATAGTGACGTTGGGATAGATCACCACGTCGTTGCCGATGACGACGTTCTCGCCGATCGCGCTGAAGGCGCCGACCGCGGAGAAGTCGCCGATGCGCGCGGAGCTGGCGATGTGCGCGAGCGGCGAGATGCCTTTGGGCACGGGGCGCTCGGCAAAGAAGCGCGCGACCGTGCGCGCCATGGCGAGGTACGGATTGGCGACGCGAATCCAGCGCGGCGAATCACCTTCGAGGTCGCTGGCCACGAACACCGCGGCGGCGTTGGTGGTCTCGAGCTGCGGCGCGTACTTTGGGTTGGAGAGGAAGCTGAGGTGCTGCTCGCCCGCCTCCGCGAGCGGCAGCACGCCTTCGATCATCACGTCAGCGGGGCCGGCGTACTGGCCGGAGACGAATGCAACGATGTCCGCGAGGGGAACGGCGGGGGGCATAGGCGGGCGGGATTGTAGTTGATCGCGTGGCATCCGGAGTTGCGCGCGATGACACGCCCCTCATCCGCCCTTCGGGCACCTTCTCCCCGCATCGCGGGGAGAAGGGCAACGACGCTCGTCTCCCCTCGCCCCGCCTGCGGGGAGAGGGTGGCGCGAAGCGCCGGGTGAGGGGCTGTGGCAAAAACAAAAAAGCCTCCCTTCCGGGAGGCTTTTTCATTCGCGTCCAGGTAAGCCGTGCTTACTTTTTCGCGGGCGCAGCGGCCGGGGTGCCGGCGGCGGCGTTGAAGCGCTGGATGACGGTGTCGGTGATGTCGATCGCGTCGGACGCGTAGACGAGGCCGGACTCGAACTTGTTGAAGATCATGGCCAGACCCATCTCTTTGCCGATGCCGTCGATGACCGGCTTGATGCGCGCTTCGAGAGCCTGGAGCTCACGATCGCGGGCTTCACCGATCTCGCGGTCCGCATCCTGCGCGTAGCGCTGGATGGCGATGCGCTTGTCGGCGAGCTGCTTCTGCATTTCGGCCAGCTTGTCCTCGCTGAGCGAGATGCGCTTGGTGCCGATGTCGGACTCGATCTTGCGCGCATCTTCGTCGAGCTGCTTGGCCTTTTCGATCCGCTCATCCTGAAGTCTCTTGAGCTTTTCGTAGGCGGCCTTGCCCGACGTGGACTGGGTGAGGACCTTCTGAACGTCGATCACCGCAACGCGAGCCGGCGTGTTCTGCGCGAACAGCGGCGCCGCGAGCGCGGCCACAGCAACGGTAACGAGGAACTTCTTCATTTGGGGGGATTCTCCTTTGTGAATCTTGGCAACCGGGTTAATCGGCGGCTGTTTAGAACGTATTCCCGATGGTGAACTGGAAGCCTTCGAAATCATCCTCTTTCTCAGGCGACGGATTGATCGCGTAGATGAAGCGCAGCGGGAACTGGAACACCGGCAGGAACACGCGCAGCTCCGCACCGAAGCTGTAGCGCAATTTCCGGAAGTCGATGTTCTCGCGATACCCGTATGCGCGTCCCGCGTCGGCGAAAGCAACGAGCCGCAGCGGATCATTCACGCGGTAGATGTACTCGAAGTTGTACGTCTGGTACTTGTAGCCGCCGGCCGGACGAAGGCCGTAGCCCGGATAGTTCTCATACGGTCCGAGCGTGCCGAAACGGAAGCCGCGCACCGACGACTCGCCGCCGACCAGGAAGCGCTCCGACGGCGGAATGCACAGCTGCGTGATCTCGGTCGAGAGCTCTTCGTACGTGTACGCGCAATCCTTGCGATCACCGAACGGCTGGATGTATCCGCCCTCGACGTTCGCGCTGACGGTGCTGCGTCGCGAGATGCGATAGAACTTCGTCAGGTTCAGCGTCGGCTTGAACATGTCGATCGTGCCGCCGAGCGGACCGCCCGAGTATGCGAGACCGAGGCTGATGCGCGCACCGCGCGAGGTGTCGAACGGATTGTCCCGCGAGTCGTAGCGATACGTCGGAACGATCGACGACGTGATGAAGCGGAGATCCGAAACCGCGGGGATGGGGATGTTGCCGTTCTCGTCCGGCTCCTCGCGCGTGCCGAACACGCTCCGCGCGCGCTCATACCCGTAAAGAAAACCGATGCTGTCGAAGCGGCGCAGACGATAGCCGTAGGCGATCGTGCCGCCCTTGCCGCGGTTCTCGAAGCCGAACGCGCGCGGCAGCACGGTCTCGCGGTTGTAGAGCGAGATGCCGAGGCTGTTCGGCGTGTCGAGGAACCAGGGATCGGAGTAGGCGATGCTGTAGTAGTTCGTGCGGCCGCCATGCTGGTAGCCGAGCGAGAAGCTCTCGCCCTCGCCGAGGAAGTTGCGCGTCGCGAACTGCGCCTGCACGAAGAAGCCGCCGTTCTCGGAGTAACCGCCGCCGAACTGAACGTCGTTCTTTCCTTCTTCCGCACCCTTGACCGTGATGTCGACGGTCTTCGACTCCTGATTGACCTTGAAGTCGGGGTTCTCGGTGACCTTGAAGTAGCCGAGCTGCCCGAGCTTGTAGAGGCTCTGCTTGAAGGTCTCCATGTCCATGATCTCCCCCTCTTCGAGGAAGATTTCGCGGCGGAGCACCTTGTCTTTGGTGGTGGTGTTGCCCTGGAACTCGAGACGTCCGAGGCGGAACTGATCGCCTTCGAACACGCGTACGTTCACGTCGACGACGTGGTTGTCGCGGATGACGTACTCCGGATCGACGTACGCATAGATGTAGCCCTGCATGCGATACGCCTCGTCGAACGCGTCGAGGCGTGACGCGATCGGCTTGCGGCGCAGCGTCTCGCCCTGCTTGAGCGGCCAGTTGCCGATGATCTGCTCTTCGGTGAAGACCGTGTTGCCGGTGAGCGTCACCTTGCCGAAGGTGTGGATGTCCCCTTCTTTGACCGGGACCGTGATGCGCACGCGCTTGCCGGCGGTCTTGATGATCGGATCGCCGAACGTCACGGCCTGATAACCGTGGTCCTGGTAGAAGTTCTTGACGCGCTCGAGATCCTCGTCGAGCTTCGACGGGATGTAGAGGTTCTTCTTGCGGATCCAGGTGACGATGTTGTGCTTCTTGACTTCCTTCATCTGATCGCGCAGACGGCGATCGGAGAAGTGCTGGTTGCCGGTGAAGTCGATGGAGGCGACCTTCGCCTTCACGCCTTCATTGATCTGGAAGACGATCTTCTTCTCGCCCGGCTGGCCGAGGTCTTCCATCGTCGGATTGACGCTGACGCCTTCGAAGCCGCCTTCGCTGTAGACGCGCTTGATCGTTTCGGCCGCACGATTGACGAGCGTCTGCTCGACCGTGTTGCCGACGTGCAGATCGATGTGCGCGCTCTCGAGCGCCTCGTTGATCTTCGTGGTCTGCAGCGTCTTGTTGCCGCGGAACTCGACCGAACCAATGCGCGGACGCTCTTTGACGATCGCGCGCACGACGACGCCGGTGTCGCCCTGCGCGGTCTCGATGCGGATGTCATCAAAGAGGCCGGTCTGCCAGAGGTTCGTGAAGTTGCGCTGGATCGCGGCCGGATCGTACGCGTCGCCCGGGCTGATGCCGAGGTAGACGCGAATGGTGTCCGCGGCGACCGAGGCGTTGCCGACCGCTTCGAAGCGCTCGACGACCTGGCCGGTGCGATTCGGCTGCACGGCGGGAGGAGTGGGCGCGTCGGTGATGCGTCCGGCGCCGGGCGTCTCGAGGATCGTGCCCGGACGTGGACGCGGACGCTCCTGCGCCGGTGCGGGAGGAGTCGTTTGTGTCTGTGCTCGGGTGACCGTGCCGGCAAGCAGCAGAGCCAGGAGCGTCAGTGAAGTTCGAGTCATAAATGGTTCAGGCACAGAAGGAGTGTCGGATTCTGAGACGCGCGACCCGGGCTGGAGGTCACGCGGGTCATCGGAACAGCGGGGAATCGCGGCGCATTCTACACAGGGCGCGGTTCGCAAGTCCCCGTATCATCGCGGGATGCGGCTCCTGCGCGTTGTCGCTCTGCTCGCCTGCACAGCCGCCGCATTCGACGCGGCGCCGCCGGTCCTCACGCTCTCTCCCCGCGACGCCGCCCTGCTGCGCATCGTGGTGGTGGGCGATACAGGCAAGGGTGCGGGCGCCGTCGCACAAGGCATCGAGCGGGTGCGGAAGAAGACGCCCTTCGACGCCATCATTCTGACCGGAGACAACTTCTACCCCTGCGGCGTCTCCTCCCCCGCCGACCCCCGCTGGAGCATCAACGCCCCCCTCACGCACCTCGGCATCCCCATCTTTCCGGTTCTCGGGAATCACGACTTCTGCGGAAAGGCGGACCCCGACGCGCAGATCCGCGCGACGGAGGTCCTCCCAAACTGGCGCTTCCCCGCGCGCGAATACGCTCTGCACAGCCCGCTGGCGGATTTTGCGTTTGTTGACACGACGCCGCTCGCGCACGGAAAGAAGAATGATGCGGCGGCTGTGATTCGCGAGGCTTTGTCGGGCTCACGCGCGCCGTGGCAGATCGTGGTCGGCCATCACCCGGTGATCTCGTCCGGCTTCCACGGCTACTTCCCGCGCGACGAGGTCGCGAAGATGCGCACGCTCGTTCCCGCTCTCCGGGAAGTGGATGCCGATCTCTATCTCTGCGGCCACGACCATCACCTCGAGCTGCTCCGCGGCCGGATGGTGCACCTCGTGAGCGGCGCCGGCTCGGATCCCATCCCGCCGGTCAAGCTGCGCACGAGCACCCTGTTCCCCGATCACATCGGCCCCGAACGCATCGGCTTCGCGGTCGTGGAACTGACGGCGAAGGAAATGCGCGTGCGAATGTACGGTGCCGATGGCGTCGCGCGCAGCGAATGGCTGCGGGCTGCGCGGCGGTAAGGCGAGACGACGAGGGGCCTCCGGCGGCCGGGGGCACGGCCCCCGGACCCCGTCTGCAGGCCAAGCCTCCGCGACACATTCTGTTGTATTCGCACGTGTGT
>JALYOB010000651.1 GCA_030857085.1 Acidobacteriota bacterium
GGGTTCGCATGCGGTACAGAAAACGGCTCCCGCCGCGCGAAATATTCAGCAGTTCACGATCCGCCGGTCGATCGACCAGCGGCCGCTGCCGGCGGTGAGCACGATCGCCACGAGGCCGAGCGCGAGGAGGTGATATTCGAAGCCTTCGCCGCGCGGTTCCGCGTACCAGTTCATGAAGAAATGGCGCGCGTGCGCTTTGAACACGGCGACGATCATCACCACGCCGATCGCCGCGGCCCACACTCTTCCCGCGAATCCCGCGATCAGCGCGAGCGTCCCGATCGCCTCCGTCGCAATCAGCAGCAGCACGAGCACCGGCGGAAAGCCCCACATCGTGAAGAACTGCATCGTCTCCTCGAAGCCCTTGCCGCCGAACCAGCCGAACAGCTTCTGCGCGCCGTGCGGAAAGACCACGCCGCCGAGGGTGATGCGGGCGATGAAGGGGAGGAGGTCGTCGCGTGTGGCAAGCAAACGTCTCAGCATGCGCGGCAGGGTAGCGGCCGCGCATCGATGCGACGTTCGATCGTGGGACGGCCGGTCGCCTATTCGGGAGTGATGTACGCGCCGGTGATTCCGCCGTCGACGAGGAAGGTCGACGCGTTCACGAACGACGACTCATCGCTCGCCAGGAACAAAGCCGCATTCGCCATCTCCTCGGCACGCGCGAAGCGTCCCGGCGGAATGTGCACGAGTCTCCGATTGCGGCGTGCGGGATCGGCGAGCAGTTCCGCGAGCAGCGGCGTTTCCACCGGTCCGGGACAGAGCGCGTTGACGCGAATGTTCTGCCGCGCGAACTCGACCGCCATCTCGCGGGACATCGCCAGCACGCCGCCTTTGCTCGCCGTGTACGCGATCTGCGGCACCGCCGCGCCCATCACCGCAACGAATGACGCGGTGTTGATGATCGAGCCGCCGCCCGCGCGCAGCAGCGCCGGAATCTCGTATTTGCAGCCGAAAAAGACACCTTTCAGATTGACGTCGATGACCATGTCCCAGATCTCTTCACTGGTCGTGGTCACCGATTCATCGTCAGGATGAAACACGCCCGCGTTGTTGAAGGCGATGTGCAACGCGCCGAACTGCTCCTCGGCGAAGCGGACCATCGCCTCCGAATCCTTCGCCTTCGAAACGTCCGCAGCAAAGCCGCGCGCCTCACCGCCCGCCTCGCGAATCTCATTCGCCGTCGCGTCCGCCGTCTCCTGCTTCAGATCGACCACGACGACCTTCGCCCCTTCCCGCGCAAACAGCAGACACGAAGCCTTGCCGATGCCGGAGCCGCCGCCGGTGATGAGCGCTACCTTGTTTGCGAGACGCATGTGCTGCTCCTTGTCAGGAATTGAAAATTGAAAATTGAAAATTGAAAAATCGGACTCGCAAGGTTGGTCATGCAGCGCTCGAAGTTTTCAATTTTCAATTTTCAATTTTCAATTCGATCCACGACGGGCGGACCAAACTTCACGCCTGTTCAAAGTACCTCCTCCTTTCCCAGTCCGTGACCACCGCATCGAACTTGCGCTGTTCGGTCTTGAAGAAGTGCAGGTAGTGCTCGATCACGTCGTTGCCGAATGCTTCGCGGGCGAATGAGCTTTCTTCGAGCGCCACGATCGCCTCGCGCAGGTGATGCGGAACCTGAGGCAGTTGCTGGGCGCCGTAGACGTCGCCTTCGAATGCATCCGGCGGCTCGATCTGCTTTTCGATTCCATCGAGTCCTGCCGCGAGCGTGGCGGCGAAGGCGAGATACGGATTCGCATCCGCGCCGGCGGTGCGGCATTCGATGCGCAGCGATGAACCATGTCCGACGATGCGAAATCCGGCGGTGCGATTGTCGTAACTCCACGCGATTCCGGTCGGTGCGAACGAGCCGGGAACGTAGCGTTTGTACGACGAGGGATACGGCGCATAGAACGGGAAGAGCTCGCGAATGTGCGCCATCCATCCGCCGAGGAACCAGCGGAAAAGATTCGAGCACTTGATCGGGCCGAGCGACTCGTCGCCTTTGAACAGAGGCTGTCCGTCGGGACTCCAGAGGCTCGCGTGAATGTGGCAGCTCGAGCCGGCGTAACGCTCGTCCCACTTGGCCATGAACGTCACCGACTTGCCATGCTGCCACGCGATTTCCTTCGCCGCGTGCTTGTAGATCGTGTGGCGATCGGCCATCTCCAGCAGCTCGGCGTAACGCAGTCCGATCTCCTGCTGGCCCGGTCCCCATTCGCCTTTCGACGACTCGACCGGAATGCCGCTGCGCTCGAGATGACGGCGGATGTCGGCGATGAGGAACTCTTCCTTCGTCCCCTGGAAGATGTGGTAATCCTCGATCAGGCGGCCGATCGGCTCGAGATCGACGAAGCTCTTTTTCGCCACGTCTTCGTACGAGTCCTTGAACACGTACAGCTCGAGCTCCGACGCCCCTTTCGCGATGTAGCCCATTTCCGCCGCGCGCGCGAGTTGCTTGCGCAGAATGCCGCGCGGCGCATACGGCACGAGGTCATCGCTCTCTTCCTGATACACGTCGCACAACACGAGCACGGTCTTGTCGAGCCACGACGCAATGCGCATCGTGCTGAAGTCCGGCACAGGACGAAAATCGCCGTAGCCTTTCGCCCAGCTCGTGAACTGATAGCCGGGCACCGGATCCATGTCCATGTCGCACGCGAGGAGGTAATCGCACGCATGGATCTCGCTCTCCTCGACGAAAAAGCGTCCGACGATGCGCTTGCCGACGAGCCGCCCGTACATGTCGGGAAAGACGACCAGCACCGTCTCGATGTCGCCGTCGGCGACGAGACGTTTGAGCTCTTCGAAATCGATTCTGCCCTGCACGCTTGAGTTCCTCGGAGTTCCTCGGGTTCCTCGGAGTTCCTCGGAGTGGAGTCCCCCGAGGAACTC
>JALYOB010000199.1 GCA_030857085.1 Acidobacteriota bacterium
GTGTGGAACTTTGCCGTTACCGCCACCACGACCTGGAAGCGCCGGCGCCGCGTGCGCACCGTCGGCGTTTGACGCTCATCGCCTGCGCCACACGATCGGCGCGACGCGCAGCCCGAGCTCGCGCGTATCGCCGGACGCGCCACCTTGCGCGGGCACGAACGTCTGACTGGTTGTGATGACGAGCAGCGGCGCGTCGCTGCCTGGCGCGAGCTCGTACGTTTTCTCGACTTCGTTCGACGCGGCCGTGAATCGATCGAGCACGCGGCCGTCGGCTTCGATCGTGATCGCCGGCGGCTGCAGCAACGAATCGAGCGGCACGTGCATGCGCAATGTGAGACGCGCGCCCGAACGCGACGAGGGCAGTGACGTCACCGCACGCGCCGCAGTCCATCTCCACGTGTCCGGCGGCACGCCTTCTTCGCCGTACCACCCTTCGCCGTACGCGATCGTCTGCGCGCCGCGCGTCTTGCCCGCACGCTCCACCCGCTGCCACACGCAGAGATCGCCCGCCTCGGGATTGATGCACGCGAAGCGCGCGGCGAACCACGCCCGATCAGCCCCGTTCATCTGCCAGTTGCCGCGCCATCCGAGGAGGGCGTAGGGCGTTGCGGCGAGCCGTGCGCGGAGTTGCGGGTGCGTGTCCGCATTCTGGAACGCCGCGCCGGTGTCGACGAACTTTCGTCCGCCGAGCGCCGCATGCAGGAGCATCGCGCCGTAGCTGTCGACGATGACCGGCGCGCGATCATCGTGCGGCGGCAGGCGTCCTGCGGCGAGCGCCCACGCGGGCTCGAACGCAAACACCGATGCATTCGCAGGAACGAGTTCGTGAATCGCGCGTGCGCTCACCAGGATGTCTGTCGCTCGCGCACGCGCGCCGCGCACGACCTCGCGCATCGACGATGCGTCGAGCACGATGATCAGCAACGCGACTGCGACGACTGCCAGCGCACGCGGCACGCGCCGGATGCGCAGCAGCGACGCTGCACCAATGCCCGCGAGCACGCACTGACTCGCGGCCAGATGCGAGTTGTATTGCGTCCAGTAACTCGACGACGCGGCGAAGCCGGCGATCGTGACTGCGACCGCGGTCGCGAAGAAGCGCTCGTCGCGCGTGATGCCGCGCCTGATGCGCACGAACATCGCGAGCAGAGCGACGATCATCAGCACGGTCGCGGCACGATGTCCTGCACCGAGGATTTCGGGGAGGCGTGCGAGCGCACCGATCGTGCCGTCGGGGGGACGCGAGACCTGGAAGCGCAACGTCTGCTCGAGAAACTGCAGCGGTGCCGGAAGCGCCACCGGTGCGACGAGCAGCAATCCGGCGATCGCCGCACCGCCGGCGAAGCGAGGGACGTCCGTGCGGAAGCGCGCGCGCGCGGCGGATGCGATCGCGGCGATGAGCCAGATGCCGCCCCAGAACTTCACCGCGCACGCCGCGCCGCACAACGCGCCTGCGAGCCATGGCCGTCGATTGTCGTCATCGCGCAGCCAGACGAACGCCGACAGCAACGCCGTGAGGTTCAGCACCGGCTCGAGAAACGCACTTCGCTCGACGACCACCGCGTCGGGATAGAACGCGTACAGCAGCGCCGCGACAATGCCCGCGAGTGCGCCGCCCGCGCGCAATGCGATCACGCCCGCGAGCGCGACGTTGATCGCACCGACGATCATCGCCATCCCATGCGCTGCCGCGAATCCGCGCGCGACGTCTGCCATCCACGCGACGGGAGCAAAGAAATAGAGCACGCCCGGCGGATGCACGAAGACGAAGTCGCGATACGGAAGCACGCCGCGCGTCAGCAGCGCCGACGCGGCAAAGTAGACGCCGTCGTCGTAGCCGCTCGGGATGGCGTTCACGCCGCCCGGACCGCGCATCGCCAGCGCGCGCACGACGAAGCCGGCGATGGCGATCGCGGCGATGACGGCCAGAGGAACGCGCGCGCGGTTCAACGGTGGCCGATCGTACCAAAGCGTCTACCATGGGTCCGTTGCTTTCCTTTGAACCGGAACTGCAGTCGTTGCGCGACGCGGGCGTATTGCCCGCCGCGACTGCCGACGCGCTTCTCGCGCGCGAGCGCCGTGAGGTCTTTTCCCTCCATCCGGAACTGCGCATCTGCGCCTGGGGCGGCACGATGCTGCTCGCGACGGCCGCGGGCATCTTCCTCAAGAACAATCTCGCGCGCCTCGGCCCGATCGCACTCGCCGCGATCATCGCGGCGGTTGCGATCGCGTGCTATGCCTTCGCATGGATCCGCCGCGGGCGCGCCTCGCTCGCCGACGACTCGGTCCTTCTCCTCGGCGCCCTGCTCCTCAGCGGCGACGTTGCCTTTCTCGAATCGCAGTTCCACTTTTTCGGCGTGTACTGGTACCGGCAGTTCCTCGTCGTGGCGCTGCTGCACGGAGCCGGCGCGTATGCGTATCGCTCGCGCGCATTGCTGACGCTGGCGATCACCGCCGCCGCGTCATGGCTCGGCGTGCGTACCGATGCGAATCGCGCACGCGACTACGCGCTGGCTGCATTCGGCGCATCGGCGGTCGTGCTCATGTGGCGCGCGATTGATCAGCGTTTGCGCGAGCGCACCGAGTTCTCCGGGACGTTCGAGCACTTCGCCGCAATCTTCGCCGCGCTGGGATGTGCGGCGCTCTGGTTCGAGACGCCGCACGGCCTCGGCGCGCTCCTCGGCATCGCGGTGAGCATCGCGATCGTGATGTGGGGCTTTCGCAGGATTCGCGAGTCGTTCGTGCTGTATGGATTCGTCTTTGGCGTCGTGTCGGTGAACGTGTTGCTGTTCGATGTCTTTCGCGAAGGTGTGCTCGCGTTCTTCGTGGCGTGCCTCTCCGCATTCGCCGCGATCGTCGCGCTGATCCGCATTCACGAACGCTTCAAGGAACTGCGCGCATGAACGTCGCCCACGAACGCGCGCACACACTGCGCGAGGAACTTCGCAGCGAGCGTCTGTTGTCGCGCGAAGCCGCCGACGCGCTCGCGCAGCCGTGGCGCAGCAATGCGATCGTCGCGCGCGCGACGTTCTTCGTTCTCGCGGCTCTCGGCTTTGGCTTGTTCTATGGGTTCGTCGCGATGCTCCGGCTTCCGAGGCCCGGCTTCGTTGCCGGTGTCGTGGGGATTGGGGTTGCCGAGTACCTCATCCGCAAATTGCGCTGGTTCGGCACAGGCGTCGAAGAAGCGTTGTGGATCTGCGCAGCGATCTCGCTCATCAGCGAGCTGCCCTCGAGCGGAGCGCCCGAGGCGATGCTGGTGCTGGCGGCTGGATGTGCAATTCCCGGGTGGCGTGTGCGCAATCCGCTGTTCGGTGCCGTCGCCGCGATGTTCGTCGTGCAGTACGCGGAAAGACGCGCGGATCTCGGCACCCTCGCCGCGCTGCTGATCGCACTCGCGGCGATGCTCGCGTTGCTGGGCACGTGGCGACGTCCGTCGAATGAATGGCTGATGATCGCGATTGTGCTCGTCCTGCCGATCGCCGGCCGCTTCAATGCGGACGTCTCGTGGCGTCCGGTCACCATCGCGCTTTACACGGCCTTCGCAGTCGTCGCGCTCATCCTCGGGATCACACGACGGCACCATGCATTCTTTCTCGCCGCGATGATTGCGGGCAGCATTGCCGGAAGCGACGTCTCGCGTCTCATCGCGACACCGATCGAGGTGAAGCTCGCGATCAGCGGCGCGCTGCTGCTCGCGATGACGTTCCTCATCATGCGTGCATTGCGCGGCAACACGCGCGGCTTCGTGCTCACACCGGCGAAGCTCACGCCCTTCGACGACGCGATGCAGCTCGCCGCAACCGCGGTCATGCAGCCCGATGTCAAATCTTCTTCATCGGATGGATTCGAAGGTGGAGAAGGGTCGTTTGGCGGCGCGGGCGCGACCGGCGGATTTTGACGCGCAACCGGTAAATTGTTCCACGTGCCACATTGTGTGTGCACCTCCCCGGAGGACCACAAGATGGTGTGGTCCGGTTGTGGGTCGAGTGCGTTTTCCGCAGAACGCCCATTCCGCTTGCTTTTCGCCCTTTTGTCGCCGGGATTCTTCCGGAATGCGAACGAAAAAGCTGCTGAAAAGCTGGCTGGTTATCGCTGCTGAATTCTCCTATCAAATCCAGTGATAAAGCTGCGGGAAAACAGCGGATTTTCCGAGGAATCGCGCGGATTCGCACCTGTGCAAAGCCTGCGGAAATCTTGTCGAAAACGAGTGGATAAGCGGCGGAAGAGAAGCGGAAAAGGTTCTACTGCTCGTGGGTGGGGCGGGGGGGTTAAGTTGCTGAAATAGGGGCAGTTACGCACGATGTTGTGCTTTTCTGCGGAGGCACCACAAGATATTGTGGTGTCCTCTTGACATCCCTCACCACCGAGCGTAGCTTGTGTGCACCACAAACAACTGAATGGAAGTGAGGGAGGACTATGAAGGATTTGAAGCAGTCGACTCGTCCTGTGAACCGCCCCCCGAGCCGCTCCGTTTCACTCCAGATTCGCGACTATCTGGTGACGGTCAAAGTCAAGTCGACGGTGCCCCAAATCGCTTCATCGAGGTCCGTCCGATACTCATTTCGATGAGCAGTAAGTGAGTGGGAGCTCGTCGCGCAAACGCTCGCGCACGAGCGGTAGAGGGAAGAGGAGAGCAGAGTCATGACATCCATCGATTTGCCGGTTCGCTCGCGTACGACGCCGCCTCGCAACAGCAAGGCTGCAAAGAAAGAGACGAAGAGCGGCGGGATTGAGATCGGCCGGTACTTCACCCGCGCCGGCGCCGACGTCTACGACACGTGTGACTGGGAGTTCCGCAACGCGGCCATCTCGAACGAGAGCGGCGGCGTCGTGTTCGAACAGAAAGACGTCGAGATGCCGAAGTTCTGGTCGCAGATGGCCACGAACGTCGTCGTGTCGAAGTACTTCCGCGGACACATCGGCACGCCTGAGCGCGAGACCAGCGTCCGCCAGCTGATCGGCCGCGTCGTCCGCACGATCACGCAGTGGGGCCGCGAAGGCGGCTACTTCGCGACCGAAACCGACGGCGACACGTTCCGCGACGAACTCACGCACATCCTTCTCTATCAGATGGCAGCGTTCAACTCGCCCGTCTGGTTCAACGTGGGCGTCGAGGAGAAGCCGCAGTGCTCCGCGTGCTTCATCAACTCCGTCCAGGACACGATGGACTCGATCCTCGGCCTCGCGAAGACCGAGGGGATGCTCTTCAAGTACGGCTCCGGCACGGGCTCGAATCTCTCCAACATCCGCTCGTCCAAAGAGCTCCTCGCCGGCGGCGGCACCGCCTCCGGTCCGGTCTCGTTCATGCGCGGCTACGACTCGTTCGCGGGCGTCATCAAGTCGGGCGGCAAAACGCGCCGCGCGGCCAAGATGGTCATTCTCAATGCCGACCATCCGGACATCCTCGAGTTCATCGAGTCGAAGGAAAAAGAAGAGCGCAAAGCGTGGGCGCTCATCGAAGCCGGCTACGACGGCGCGTTCAATGCGCCCGGCGGCGCGTATGACTCGGTGCACTTCCAGAACGCGAATCACTCCGTTCGCGTCACTGACGAATTCATGCGCGCCTATGAAAAGGATGGCGACTGGCAGACGCATGCCGTCACCGATTCCAAGCGCGTCCTCGGCACGTACAAAGCGCGCGACCTCATGCGCCGCATGGCCGAATCCGCGTGGGTTTGCGGCGATCCGGGCATGCAGTTCGATACGACGGTCAATGACTGGCACCCCTGCCCGAACACGGCTCGCATCAATGCGTCCAATCCCTGCTCGGAGTACATGTTCCTCGACGACTCCGCCTGCAACCTCGCCTCACTGAACCTGATGAAGTTCTACAGTGAAGCGAAGGGCTTCGACGTCGACGCCTATCGCGCTGCTCTGCGCATCGTGATTACGGCGCAGGAAATCGTGGTCGGCTTTGCGTCATATCCGACCGAGGCCATTGCGCGGAATTCGTTTGCCTACCGCCCGCTCGGCATCGGCTACGCAAACCTCGGCGCGCTGCTCATGGCCCGCGGCGTTCCTTATGACAGTGAAGACGGCCGTCACTGGGCCGGCGCCATTACGTCCATCCTGTCGGGTGAGTCGTATGCGCAGTCCGCGCGCATTGCGGAGAAACTCGGCGCATTCGATGGCTACTCGGTCAATGCCGATCCGTTCCTGCGCGTCATCGACAAACACCGCCGCAGTGCCTATCGCCTCGACGTCCGCTCGCTGCCGGCCGATCTCGCCGACGCCGCGTGCAAGGTGTGGGACGACGCGTATGCGTTAGGCCAGCAGCACGGCTATCGCAATGCGCAGATTTCCGTCCTCGCGCCGACCGGCACGATCGCCTTCATGATGGACTGCGATACGACCGGCATCGAGCCCGACATCGCTCTCGTGAAATACAAGAAGCTCGTCGGCGGCGGCATGCTCAAGATCGTCAACAACACCGTGCCTGTGGCATTGAAGCGCCTCGGTTACGATCCGAAGCAGGTCAAGGAAATCGTCGAATACATCAACGAAAACGACACCATTGAAGGCGCGCCGCACCTCATCGAGCAGCACCTGCCGGTCTTCGATTGTGCGTTCAAGCCGGCCAATGGCACGCGCTCGATCCATTACATGGGTCACCTCAAGATGATGGGCGCCGTACAGCCGTTCATCAGCGGCGCGATCTCCAAGACCATCAACATGCCGAACAGCGCCACGGTCGAGGAAATCGAACAGGCGTATTACGAGGCGTGGAAGCTCGGCCTCAAAGCGGTTGCGGTCTATCGCGATGGCTGCAAGCGCTCGCAGCCTCTGTCGACCGGCAAGGAAAAGCAGCAGCTCGAACAGCTCGGCGTTGCGCCGACAGCGGTTCGCCGCAAACTGCCGGACGAGCGCGAGTCGATCACGCACAAATTTTCCATCGGCGGCCACGAGGGCTACATCACCGTCGGAAAATATGAAGACGGCAGCGCGGGTGAGATCTTCATCACCATGGCCAAAGAAGGTTCGACCATCTCGGGCCTCATGGACAGCTTCGCCACAATGACCTCGCTCGCATTGCAGCACGGCGTGCCGCTGCAGCTGCTGGTGGATAAATTCACCCACCTGCGCTTCGAGCCGAGCGGCTTCACGAAGAATCCGGAAATCCCGATGGCGAAATCCATCATGGATTACATCTTCAAGTGGCTCGCGATCAAATTCCTCACCCGCGACGCGCAGGAGCACGCCGGTGTGATCCTCCGCGACGATGCCGCGACTGCGACGTACAGCGCATCGTCCGCACCGTCTGCACCGAAGGCGACGTCCAACGTCACCACCCCCAGCGCAAGCGACCTCTCGTTCATCGAGAAAGTCACCACCGCCACCCCGCCCCCCGCGGCCGTCTCGTCGAACGACTCGAAAGTGGTCGGCTTCGTCATGCCCGCGAAAAACGCCGACGGCGCCAACCCCGCAAAGAGCGGCACGTTCCTCTACCAGCAGGACGCCCCGAGCTGCAGCGACTGCGGCGAAATCATGGTCCGCAACGGCGCCTGCTACAAATGCCTCAACTGCGGCAGCACGAGCGGTTGCTCATAAGAAACTCGAACGAATGATGTGCAGTCCAAAGG
>JALYOB010000021.1 GCA_030857085.1 Acidobacteriota bacterium
ACCCCTGGCGGCGAATCTCGCCGCCAGGGGTTTTCGCGTTCTGCTGATCGAGGCCGGCTCCGATCCCGAGTCGTTCAACTATCAGGTGCCCGTGTTTCACGGCTTTGCCTCCGAAGAGAAGGACATGTCGTGGAACTTCTACGTGCACCACTACGACGCCGACGAGCAGCGCGCCCCGAAATTCTGTAAAGACGAGAACGGCGTGCTCTATCCCCGCGCGGGCACGCTCGGCGGCTGCACTGCCCACAATGCAATGATCACCGTCGTTCCGCACGACAGTGACTGGAACGCAATCGCGGAATCGACCAGCGACGACTCCTGGCGCGCGGACAACATGTGGAAGTACTTTCAGCGCGTCGAGCGCTGCCAGTATCGCGAGCGTCCGCCTGCCGGTGCGCACGATGCGAGCGGTCACGGCTACGACGGCTGGCTCGGCACCAGTATGGTCAGCCCACGCATCGCGTTAGGCGACCGGGAGGTGGTGCGAACGGTATTCGCCACGATGCGCTCGATCGTCCGTCATTGGAGCGTACTGCGCTGGATGCGCACCAAAGACGATCCGAACGACCGCCGCAACCGCGCGCAGGTCGAAGGATTCGCCACAGTTCCATTGGCCACAGTGAAGGGGAAGCGCAATGGCGCACGCGAATTCATTCGCGCGGTGCAGAAGCAACATCCCGACCGGCTGATGGTGAAGCTGAATCACCTGGCCACGCGCGTGCTCTTCGACGAGAACAAGCGGGCGGTGGGCGTGGAATGCCGGGAAGGACGCAATCTCTATCGCGCCGATCCGAATGCGGCCACGCCGCCGGTGTACGAGAAACGCGAATATCGCTGCACGCGCGAAGTCATTCTCGCCGGCGGCGCGTTCAATACGCCGCAATTGCTGATGCTCTCCGGCATCGGGCCGAAACAGCATCTCGAGGAGATGGGCATCCCCTGCCTCGCCGATCGTCCCGGCGTCGGCAGCCATCTGCAGGACCGCTATGAAGTGGCCGTGGTGACGCAGATGAAGCATCCCTTCTCGATGCTCCGCGGCGCGACGTTCAAACCGCCCGAGCCGGGCGCGCGACCCGACAAGCAATGGCGGGAATGGGAGCACGGCCGCGGCCTCTATACCTCCAATGGCGCCATGGCCGCGCTCATCCTGAAATCGGTTCCGTCCAAAACGGATCCCGACCTCTTCATCTTCAGCCTCCCCGGCGATTTCCACGGCTATTACCCCGGATATTCAAAGACGATCGAAGAGCGGCGCGATCACCTCACTTGGGCCATTGTGAAGGCGCATACCGAAAATACCGGCGGAACGGTGCGCCTCAGGAGCAGCAATCCATTGGAGCGGCCGGAAATCCGTTTTCACTACTTCAGCGAGGGAACGGACAAAGAAGGGCGCGATCTTGATGCCGTCGTGACCGGCGTGAAGCTCGTGCGCAAAATGAACGCCGGCAATCACTCCATCGCCCGCGAACTCATCCCCGGCCCCGACTATCCCGACGACCGCCTGCACGAATGGGTGAGCGATAACGCGTGGGGCCACCACGCATCCTGCAGCTGCAAAATGGGATTGCCGACGGATGACACAGCAGTCGTCGACAGCCGCTTCCGCGTCATCGGCACGACCGCCTTACGAATAGTCGACGCCTCCATCTTCCCCCGCATCCCCGGCTTCTTCATCGCCATGCCGATCTACATGATCAGCGAGAAAGCGGCGGATGTGATTGGGGAGGATGGGTAGGGTTGGCGGTCGTTGGTTGGTTGGCGGTTCGTTGTCGGTTATCGGTTGTCGGTTATCGGTCGGGGTGGGTTGTCCGTTGTCCGTTAACGGTGAGGCTGCGCGAAAACGGCCCTGAACGGACAACGGAGAACGGACAAACTATCTCACCGACAACCGAGAACCGACAACCGTCAACCTACTCACCGACAACCACGTCCCACCGACACCCCCCTCACGCAATCCCCATCACCTTCGCGAACGGAATCTCCCGCAACCGCGGGCCGCCTGCGGCAGCGATCGCATTGGCCAGTGCCGGCGGGATCACCGGTGTCGGCGGCTCGCCCACTCCGGTCGGCGGCACTTCGTCGCCGCGTTTGCGGTACTCCTCCACCACCGCGTCGGGCGGATCCTGGATGTACGTGTGAATGACTTTGGGCGTCTGGTGGATGCGCAGGACGGGGTAGTCGTCGAAGTTGTTCTGGACGACGGCGCCGTTTTTCACGGTAATCAATCCAAAGAGGGCGATGCTCAGGCCGTAATTGATGCCGCCTTCCATCTGCGCAATGACGCGATCGCGATTGACGGCCAGGCCGCAATCGAGCGCGCCCCAGATGTCGTGAATGGTGAGCTCATTGTTCGGGCCGAGCTCCACATCGACCACCGCGGCCATGTAACTGAGGAAGCTGCGATGGGCCGCGATGCCGAGGCCGCGGCGGGTGCCGCGGTAGCGACGGACTTTTTCGTCCCAGCCTGATTCCGCGGCCACGCGGCGGATCACGCCGCGCAGACGGCGCGCGTCGGACGGATACTCGGGGATGACCTCGAACACCTCGCCGGCCGCATAGCCTTTGATGTCGCGCGAGAACTTCGTCTTGTCCTGATCGGTGAAAACGATGTCGCCCGACTTTTCGCCGATGAGCTGGAGGCGATCGTTCCCTTTGCCGACCGACATTTCCATCGGAATGGTGGGGAACATGTTGTTGTCGAGGCACTGCACCTTTTCGGCGACCAGCTGCGGGCGCCGCAGCACGACCTCCCCCACTGTGTCGTAAAGGAAATCCTTGGAGTCTTTGCCGGCTGCAATGGCTAATTCGTCGACGAATGAGCACGCGCCGAACGCGTGATAGATGTTTGCGACCGAGCGCATCCAGCCGCAGCGGATGTGCACTTCCGCCGGATTGTTCTCCAGGCGAATGTTGGGGATGTCGTACGGCAGATCCAGGAAGCCCTGCGCCATCTCGATCGCCGAGCCATAGAGATACTTGCCGCCATTGTGAAACCCGGCGCGGGCCAGCTCCCAGAGTTTGTTCTCTTCGTCCGAGAAGAGATTCGACGGCGGCGGAAAGAGCGTGGCGAAGAACGACGTGAACGCGCTGCGCTCGAGCCATGCACTCGGACGCCCGTTCGCCACCGCGCCTTTGAAATACATTTCCGCCGTGGCGTTGTAGAAGCTGAATTTGACGTCGTCTTCGCGCGTCCACTGCACGCGAATCGGCACTCCCGGGAACTGCCGCGCCAGGAACGCCGCCTCGGCCGCATAATCGGGATTCGACTTGCGTCCGAATCCGCCGCCCAGCAGCGTCACGTGCACCTTGATGTTGTCGCGGATTTTCTTCTTCAGTGCATCGCGGCGCTCATAGAGCTCCTTGACCGGAATGCCCATGCGCGCCGCGAGCGCTTCATTGAACCGGCTCTGCGCCGGCCGCTCACAATCGCGCAGCTGGATTTCTTCCTCCGCCTGCCAGATCAGCCAGTTCAGCGGATCGGGCTCGAGCATGTACAGGCCGATGTAATGCTGCGCGAGCTCCGGCCCCTGCGACGGAGTCCAGATCTCCCATTTGCCGCCTTCGTAAACCGCGACCGCGGCGGGCGGTTCCATCGGCGTCTGCGCGAGATGCGGAACGTGATAGCTCGCCTCGATCGTTTTTCCTGCGCCGAACGCCGCATCGACGTCGCCTTTGACGCGCACCGGCTCGCCAGGCTCGGAGACTGATTCTCTGAGGTGCTCGCGAAATACGTCCGTGTCGTAGTCGGCGTTGTACGCGCCCGGCGAGCCGGCGATGTTCCACTCGACCTTCAGTGCTCTGCGCCCCTGCCATGCGGCCCACGTGTTGTCCGCGAGCACGGCCACACCGGCGTGCGGAATGAACGCCGCGCCGACGCCGCCCGCGCCGAAGCGCTTCACGAAATCGTCCGGCAGCACCGGCACGACATGCCGCACACCCGGCACTTTCAATGCGGCGCTCGCATCGAACGACTTGAGCAGTCCATTGGCGACCGGACAACGCTCAATCATCGCGGTGAGCATTCCGCGGCGCCCCGGATCGGCATCGGCGCCATAGACCGCTTTGCCGGTGACCATGTCCTTGGCGTCGAGGAACGGCATTTTCTCGCCGCCCGCCTTCAGATACCGGCTCTCGCTCCGCGGCCGGATGAATTTCATCGCCTCGGCCGCCGTTGGCGCCTCGACTTTTTTCGCCGCCAGCAGCAGGTTCTTGAAATCGATCGAACGGCTGCCGTTCTTTTCGTAAACCACGTGATTGCGCGCGTCGAGCGTCGAGGCGTCGACGCCGAGCTTCAATGCGGCGGCGCGAATGAACGTCATGCGAATGCCCGCGCCGACCGCGCGCATCGGCTGGTAATACGCGGCCATACTGCGCGAGCTGTCGACGAACTGCGCGTCTTCGCTCTTTACGATGGCCGGCGTGCCGGGCAGCGGCAGCAATAAAGGAACGCCGAATTTGTACGCATCCGCGTCGGCCTGCTTCACATGCACGCGCTTCCAGTCGGCGCCGATCTCGTCGACCAGCAGCGTGGCGAGACTGGAGCGAATGCCCTGCCCCATTTCCGCCCGGTGCGCGAGGATGGTCATCGTGCCGTCGAGCTGGATCAGGACAAAGTCGACGCCCGGCAGCGGAAATTCATGCCGGATCAGACTGCGAATGTCCGCCGCCTCGGCATCACTGTTCGGAAAGTAATACGCAAAGGCCAGTGCGCCCGCCCCAATGCCGGCGCGGCGCAGGAAGTTTCTGCGCGAGATCCTGACGAGCACCGGCTTCATGACGACACGCTCCCGGTCGCCGCTTTGTGAATGGCCTCGCGAATGCGGGGATAGGTGCCGCAGCGGCAGATGTTGCCCCGCATTGCTGCGTCGATGAGGTCGTCGCTCGGATCCTCTCCCTTGTGCGCATTGAGCAGCGCGGCCGCGCTCATGATCTGGCCGGGCTGACAGAAGCCGCACTGCGGAACGCCGAGCTCCACCCACGCCCGCTGACACGGATGGCTGCCGTCCGACGACAAACCTTCAATGGTGGTGATGCGGGAGAGCGCGGCCACGCCGACGTCGGTCACGCAGGAGCGCGCGGCTTTTCCGTCGAGGTGCACCGTACAGGCGCCGCATTGTGCGACGCCGCAGCCGAATTTCGTTCCCTTGAGGCCGAGGACGTCGCGCAGGACCCAGAGGAGCGGCATGTTGCCGTCGACGTCCACGCCATACAGCGTCCCGTTCACATTCAGTTGAAACACGGACATGGGAGCACCTCCATCAGAATTTGCGGCGGAGCTCGATGCGCGCGCCGTAAATGTCGTCTTTCCCCGCGAGCCAGCCGCGCATCGCGTCGAATCGAACAATCCATGCGTTATTGAGCTTGTGCTGATAGCGCGCGCCGATCGCGTACTGCGCGCCGGCATTGCTGCCGTTCATCCGCTCGACCACCGCCGCCTCGAGCACGATCTGCCGCGAGAGGTCGAACAGATACTCCCAGCCGACCGCGCCGCCGAACGAGTCCTGTGCAAACGGATCGAGCGTCGGGTAATTGGTCATGCCGTCCGACTCGAAATTGATGCCGGTGTTGACCAGTACGCCGCCGATGTCCGCCGCACGCGCGAGCGGCTGCGGATGATTGAAGCCGGCGAAGAAATTCACATACGGCACGACCGTGACCGGATTCGGGCGGGTGAACGAATTCTCGAGCAGCAGCAGCACGCCATCGGCGGTCTTTGGCTGTCCGGCGATTCCCTTCTGTCCGACGTTGCCGATCACGCGCACGGTATTGGCCACCAGGCCGAAATAGCGCTTGGTGAAGGCCGCGGTGAGGTTGTGGTAACTCTGATCGTGATTGTCGGCGGCCACATAGCCATAGCCGAATTCCGCGTAACCGCGGTGCATGTCCGCAAAGCCGGCCAGGCCGAACATCTTTGTCTTGCCGGTCGTCACTGCGGCCGTGGTGACGTCATTGAAGCCGGCGAAGAACGTGATGTCGTAATTGCTGATGTCGAAGCGCGGATTGTTGTGCGCGGTGATGCCGATGGCGCCGCCGTCGAATGCATCCTGCAGCCAGATGCCGTTCTGCGTCAGCAGAGGCACGCGTCCCACCACGACCGGCAGATCGAACGTTGCGGCCTTGTTGCGGAAGCCGCCGATCATCTGCCCGATGTCGCCTTCGAAAAAGAGCGTATTGAGATTGAAGTCGAACTGGTCGACGAACTTGTCGTCGCCCGCGCCGGCGCCGAACTGATAGCGGGTAAACGAGCCGTTCTTGTCCAGCGGCCGGACGAACGCATGAAAGCGCTCGGTCGCGGTCAGCGCGAGATCCATGTCCAGATTGAGGCGTGCGGCAATCTCCTCCTGCCGCGTTTTCCCGTTCGCTCCGGCAATGCCGCGGTCATACGAGGTACCGGCGAAGCGGACGTCGCCATACGCCATGAAGCTGTAATTGATCGGATTCGTCGCGCCCAGCCAGATCGGCCTTGGCGTATACGCACCGCGGTCATACAGGCGGATGCCGTGCGTGAACGCCTGCGACGTCTTGTTCATGTGCTTGCCGCCGTAAATCTCGAGCTGCGCGTCGGCGTCATAGTCGCCGGCGTACTCGGGATCGGCCTTGAACAGACTCGGATCGGCCTCGCCCGGAAGTACGCGGACGCCGGGCGAAGCGTCAGGCGTTTTCGGCGGCGTCTCGTCCGCCGCCATGGACGGCAACGCCATCGCCAGGAGCAGCGTTGCCCAGAGCAGGATCGCAGTCCACGATTTTCGGTTCATGATCGGCCTCTTGTTCAGTGGACGTCGAATTCGACCGTGTACGCGTGCGTATCAGTCGCCCATTCCTCTTCACTGCGGATCATGTCCCGCGTCGCGCTGACGAACTGCATGAAGTAAATCGGCTCGGTGCGGCCGCGCAATCGAATGGCCAGCTTGTACGTGCCCGGCTTCTTCATCAGTTCCGCCGGAACCTTGTACTTCGCCACGCGTGTGCCGAGCGGCGGAATGCTCCGCTTCTCCATACGGGCGAACGGCGGGTGGTTGAGCAGCGAATTCGGCGTACCGCCGGGGCGGATGAACGGCAACTGATCGAAGTCGATGTTGATCGGCAGATACATCTCGCGATCGGTGCCTTTGACGTTCGTGGTGATGAACTTCGCCTGCATGTTCACCAGTTGGTTGTCGAGGGCGATCTTCCCTGCGCGCACGTCGAGCGACTGCAGATCGGCCATGTCGCCGTGACTGTCCACATAGCCCGATTCCCAGATGCGTTTGCCGTCGGGATCGATGAGCGCGACGTTCAGCCAGAGCTCCGGCTGTGCGCCGAGGGAGCCGGACGGCAGGTTGTGCCCTTCATTGAGATTGGTGAGCTTGTATTCGAAGGCGAACGCTTTCCCCGGCCGCGGCGGCGTCTTGAAGAACGGTCCGTCCAGCCGCGAGCCGTTTTCGAGCAATTGCTTGCGCAGTTCCTTTCGCTCGTTCCAGGCGGCGTAATTCTCCTGAATGATCGTCCACGCCTTCTTCCGGTCAGCGGCGTTCTGCCATTCCGGCGGGAAAACATAATGATTCGCGCCGCTGGCATTGGCGACGCTCTGCTCGAATGCGTCGCTTCCCCACCGTGCGCGATAGTCGAATTTCAGCCACTGCTGCGGCGTGAACCCGGTCGGCTCGAAGCGGATCGGGAACAAACCCGGATGACTGATCGGATAGCCCGGCCCGATGAACATGTGATTCGTCAATGGACGATCGTTCTTGACCGTCGTTCCATGGACGCGCGCCGCCCAGCCGGTTTCGAAGCCGGTGTTCTGTCCGGGGCTGGTGCTCATGTGGCACTGCTGGCAGGTGATCCCTTCTTTCTTGGCGGGTGAATTCCGGTACTCCTCCCACACCGTTTCCAGCTTGATTCCCGGATGTACCTGCACCTGATGGCAGGTCACACAGAACTCGGAGGCCTTGATGAAATCGGACTGAATCGCGGTCTGGTGAATGCGGAGAAAACCGGGACGATCGGGCTGGTCGGGACTGACCAGAAGCTTCAATCTGCGCGCGTCGCTGATTGCCTTGAGGCCGCCCGACGTTTCGAACGGTCCGAAGACCGGCTCGTGAATGGAACCGGGCGTAATGCGCCGCGCGCCATTGACCTTCCCATAGCCGTTGCCGACGCGGTGGCAGCTGACGCACGTGATGCCTTCCTGCGATGCGGCGCTGCGGTCCCACCAGGCAATGTCGCGCTTCTCGCCGAGGGCCGTGCCGACGCTGGCGTGGCAGCGGACGCAGAAGTAATTGATCGTGCCGGAGGCGAGATCATTGATCTTCTGCTCGAACTTGTTGAACATCGGCGAGAGATTCGCGTACGCGTGGGAAGACATGCTCCACTGCTTGTACTGATTGGGGTGGCACTCGCCGCAGACGCGGGCCGACGGGTAGAGCGAATCCGAATACGCCCTCGCGTGCGGATTCTGCTCCGGCGGCGGCTTGGGGATCTGCTGCGCCACGGCCGTGCCGCAGGCAAGCATCAGCAAAAGGAACACGACCGCGGATCTACCCATAAAGGCTCCTCGTCTGTCCGTGCTCAGCCGGCACCCGCCGGCCGCGCTGGCTGGCCCGCGTCAGAGCGGACCAACTGATGATTTGTTGTTTCTAGAAGTCTATCATGCGTTCCGTCTAGCATGAACCGGGCGTGGCGACACACTTTTCCATTTCCCGGATGTTGCCCGGTGAGACGACGGCCTCGCTCTTCTCTTCATCGACGATGGCGTGAAGAAGCGAGAAGAGGCGCGGCCGCTCGTTGCCGAGGCCCATCACCTGCAGCAGGCGCTCGGCGCCGTCGAGCCGCCCCCACACGTAATCCTTCTGCCGTCCGTTGGCGTCGAAGAACGCGCCGAAATGCCCCAGCCCTTTGCCCGAGAGCTTCGCGGCTTTTTTGCAGCTGAGCGCATGCGTATCGTTCGGGCTCAGGCGAATGATGTCGATGTACGAGAGATCGCCCACGCCCGAAAACGCGGTGTATGGATAGGCGACGCGATCCCAGTACGGAAACCCTAGGTAACGGGCGAGCACCGCCCGGGCGGCACCCTGATCCTGCCACTCGGCGGTCTGCGCAATGAATTCGCGATTGAGCCGTCCGAGCACATCTTCCTGAAACGCGAGGAACTTCTCCTTGAGCGCGTCGGCGAGAGCGTCAATGGCTGCGCCGTGGGTGGCGAAAATGGCCGCGGACTGCATTTTCGGATCGCTGTCGGCGGGAACACAGATCGCGCTCCTCACCGGCGCCATCTGCGCTTCGAGCTGCAGTTGCGGCACACAGGTGCCATGCACGCAGTCGGACAGCCGATCGACTTCTGCCGCCACCGCATGCTGCGCCTTCTGCAATTGCGGGCGCGTCAGATGAAAGTCGACGTCGCCCTCTTTCGGGGCGTACTGCGCATTGAGCCACTCATTGACGAAGCGGAGCTTGCGGCGGACGTATCCGAGGTCGAAGGCATTGAGGAAACGGGTGCGGCGCGCGCGGTCGACGTTGGTGCCGGTGAGCTTTTCCTTCTCCGCCCAATCCATCACGATCTGGCGCATCAGCGCGGCGCGCGGGCCGTCGTACTCTTCGCCGAGACCGCAGACCGCACGACCCATCACCCGGCTCAGTTGATCGAGCACGGATTGCACGCGCAGGCGGATATACGCCTCTTCACTGAGACCGAAGCCCGACGCGGCGTCCTTCTCCACCGCGTCGCGCATGCCGCGGATCGCCGGCGCCGGATCGTCCTCTGCCGCTGCGAGGGACACGCGGTCGCGGAGCCGCCGCGGATCGAGCGAGCCGAGCGCCCGTTCGACGCGCGAGGCCACCGACTCGCCGCCGTTGTTCCTCTGCAGCCACTCCGCCTGCGCGTTCCGCTCGTCCTGGCGAATGATGTCGCTCACCCGCTTGACGCGTTCATTGTGCTGATGGATTTCAACGAGATCCTGTGCGATCGGCTCCGCCCCCGGAATCGCCGACTTTGAGCGCAGCAGCATCTCGACCGGCTTCGGATCGTCCTGCGACCCCAGTAAGGCGGGATCGCGCGGCACGCGCGGATCGGGCTCGAGATAGAGGAACACGCGCCGCGTTTCGACGATCGGCGATCTCTGGCTGACGCGCCGGTTCGCAATGGCGAAGGGATAGTTGTCGAGAACGCCGCCGTCGACGAGATAGAGGTGCTTCGCGAATTCCGCCGCCTTCGCGCCGGGGAAGTCGACCATCCGGTCTTTGAAGAATTGCTCCGCGAGGGTGGCCGTATCGAGTTTCTGATTGCCGAGGGCGGTCTTCAACTGCTCGAGACTGATGGCGGGAAATGCCACCGGAAACGAGGCACTGGCACGCGCCGCAAACGCGAGCGCGACATTGTGTTTTCGCGCGAAATCCGATTCGGCGCGGAGCGCATTGGTCACAATGCCGTCGTGGCCGCGCTGCGCAGTGAAGCGAAAGACATGGTCGTAGCGCAGTTCGGAAACGGTGGCCGGATCGCCGACTTCGATCAGCCGCTCGGTGCCATAGAAATCGGTGGCGGTGACGACGAGGTCGAGCGGCTGGTCGAGCGAGAGGAGACTGGGCAGCGCAGGCCCGCTTTTCTTTTTTGATGGCTCTTGTGATGGATCGTCCATCCGGTCGAGCGCGCGATTGAGCTCATTGAGCCATGTGTCGCCGCCGAGCGCCGCCCGCTTTTTGAGCAGCTGCCACGCGACATGGACATACCAGGGACGGCCGGTGGCGAGCTTGCGAATGTCGGCCTGCTCGAACCAGATCGAGCGGAGGCCGTCGAGCGGCCGGTTGTGCGCCAATGCTTTGGCGAGAAAAATCCCGTTGATGCCACCGGCCGAGGTACCGGAAATGACGTCGATGACCACGCGCGTGCGCACGTGCTCGCGGTCTTTCTGCCACAGGTCGACGAGGGCGGCATAATACGGTTTCGCACTTTCCGGAAGCGCCGCAAATGCGCTGAGCGGCTGCACACCGCCGCAGAAGGCAGGATCGCCGCCCGCATCACACTCCAGCGCGGCCGACGCGGGCGCGAGGTGGTGCAGCTCGCGCACGGTGCCGTACATGTAGATCGCGAGCGAGACGCCGCCATAGCAGATAATGCCGGCGCGCAGCTCGCGTACGCCTCCCGCCCCGGGAAACGGCGGCCGCTCGAGCGCGGCTGCGCGCATCGTAAAGAGAACCGCGGTCGCCGCAATCCATCGGCGCATGCTCGCCTCCTTCTTCTGCCGGGAACTCTGGACCTTTTGATCTAGGAGGGCCGCTACGGGGGATTTCCCTACCCATGGAGGTAGGGAAATCCGGCGACGTGTCACTCCTATCTGTGAATCCCGACAATTGGAGGTGGCCATGGCGAGAAGCGACGCGCACGCGCTCTCTTTCGCGGAAGTGCTCGAGGACGAGTACCAGTACTTCAGCGGCGATGTGGAACACGAGCCGATCGAATTCACGCGGCGGCATGTCCGCGAGATCGGCGCTCTGGCAAAACGGCTGGACCTGACGAAAAACAAGGCGCGCACGTCGCGATGGCATCTCCTCGCGAGGGAGGTCGACAAGCAACCGAGCGTCGTCTTGCAGAGCGACGACGAAGCGATCGTCGCGGCCCTCAATGCGATGCTGCGCGACGAGCAGCTCCTCGAGAAGCTGCTCGCACAGGACGACAGCAAAGACGTCGTCGCCGGGATCACGCAGCCGGTGATCTGGCGTGCGCTGCTGCGTCTTCCTGTCGCACGCCTTCTCGTATTGCAGCACGACGCGCTGCGAAGCGCGATTGCCGCCGATTCCGCGCTCATTGCGTCCTTCGAAGCGCGCTCTCCGGTCATCCGCCTCCTCGTGCGCGAAGGATTCAGCCCTGCACTGCAGGCGTATCCGGAGCTGCTCAGTACGATCGCCGACAATGAGCCCCTCGCCGCAGCATTGCTCGCCGGAGACAAGGCCGCGGCAGGTCGCATCGAGCGGTTGCGCAAAGCGTTCATGCCCGAGCCGGAGAAAGGCGCCATCGCCTGGCTCCGCGCGCACGCGCCCGCTCCCTGGCGCAGGAAGCAGTACGTCCGCAATGAAAAGGTCGCGCTCCAGGCGCGGTCGATGAAGGATGTCGCCGCGATCGCCGATCCGGCGCTGCCGGTCCCCTCGTTCGAAGACGACCGTTATTTTGCCGAGCGCCTGACCCGCTTCAATGCGGTGCTGATCGAGACGGTCTATGGCGATCATGTGAGCGACGATCAATCCATCCGCTCGCTCTATGGCTTCGCGCACAAGCAGGAGTTCGCAGCCCTCTGTCTCTCCGGCGGTGGAATCCGCAGCGCCACCTTCAACCTCGGCGTCCTGCAGGGACTCGCCGATCACCGGATGCTCAATCGCCTCCATTACATCTCCACCGTTTCGGGCGGCGGCTACATCGGCGGCTGGCTCTCGTCGTGGATGCGCCGCCACAATGAAGGTGCGATCGGCGTGGCGAAAGATCTCTCCCGCGAGCCGGTCGATCCGCTCGAGCCGGAAGTGCGCCCGATCCGCCACCTGCGCGAATACAGCTCCTATCTCGCTCCGCATGCGAGCGCGTTCTCCGCCGATACATGGACGATCATCGCCATGTATGTGCGGAACCTGCTGCTGAACTGGACGATGCTGCTGCCGGCGCTGGCGGCGGTATTGGCGGTTCCGCGTTTCATGGAAGCGTATCTCGCCATCACCCCCGCGTCTCTGTTCGGGATCCCCTCCATGTTCATCGCCGCGGCGACCGGCGCGTTCGCCATCGTCGCGGTGGGCTTTGTGCGTCCGCGCAGCGACCGCACGGGCCAGATGAAAGCCACGCAGCAGCAGGACCTGCGCAAGTCACGGCGCAAAAACCTTTGGTGGCTCGTTCCGCTGCTGCTCAGCGGCGTGACGTTCTGCGGCGCGTGGGCGGACGGTCCGATCACCGAAAAGCTCATCATCGGGCTGTTCGCCGGCGCCAGTGCCGTTGGCGCACTCGCGTTCGCGTGGCGCCGCGCATCCGAGAACGTTCCGGCGGGCCACGGGTGGATGCACCCATTGAAGGTGATTCGGGCGATGTTCCGTCCGCAGAACCGGCAGCAGACGACCCTGGAAATCGCCGGCGCGATGCTCGCTGGCGCGTTCTGCGCGAAGCTTCTGCTCGTCCTGTTTGGAACCGTCTTCCCGCGCGAGGGGCTGAACGTCGCGAATGCACTCGACCTCGAAAAGTTCGTCATTTTCGGGCTCCCTCTGTTCCTTGCAGTGATGTTGGTCGAGGCGACGCTGATCGTCGGACTGACCACCTCCTCGGCGAGCGAGCACGATCGCGAATGGTGGGCGCGCAGTGCGGCGATCCTCTCGCTCTGCGGGGTCTTTCACATCATCGGCGCATGCGCGGTGATCGTCCTGCCGATCCTGGTCGCCGACATTCCGGAATACATCGCCCCGTTAGGCGGCGTCGCAGGCATCGCGTCCTGGTTCCTGCGCAGCCGTTTACTGAAGACGAAAACCGACACGACCAAAGGCAGCGGGCGTTCGATGATGCTCGGCCTGCAACTCGCCGCCACAGTCACGTTGCTCCTGTTCATCGGACTGCTCGCCCTCGCGACCACAAAGGTTCTGCAGCTGAACGGCGTTGAAGCAAATACGGCGGGACTGCCGTGGACGATGTTCGGCAGCACCGCCAGTGACCTCGCGCAACTGCACCTGGCGATGCTGCGCCAGTCGACCTTATGGGCACTCGCGGTATTCATCGGCGTCGCGGTGTTCATTGCGACATGCGCCTCATGGCTGCTCAACGTCAACATCTATTCGATGCACGGCATGTATCGCAATCGCCTCATGCGTGCCTATCTCGGCGCCTCGCGCTGGAACCGCCATCCGGACGCATTTACCGGATTCGATCCGCAGGACAACATCGCACTCTGGAAATTGCGGCCAGAGGCATTGTGGCCTTCTTCGTTCGTCGACTTCGAGGCGTTCGCAAGCGCACTGACACAAAAACCGGCGATCTTCAAACAACTGGACGACGACATCCGCACCCGAGTCGTCGCATTCGCCGCGAACGGCAACAGTGAGGATGCTCCGCAGCTCAAGAGCGACCTCGTCGACGCGCTCAATGAGCTCATGCTGCAGAAAGACCTTGCGCATGGGTCGGAGAGCGTCCCCTCGATCGCACTGTTCCGCACGAACCGCGACTATCTGAACGATGCATTTCCGGAGTGCCTCAAACGACTCGAGGAACGTCCTGCAGCAGCGGAGCCGAGGATTCCGATCCGCCGTTCGGATGACGCGCCGGCCGAGGAGCCGCTGCGGGCGCGGCCGCCATTGCATATTGTGAATGCGGCGCTCAATCTCGTCGGCGGTGAAAATCTGGCCTGGCAGGAGCGGAAAGCGGCCTCGTTCACCATGTCGCCGCTGCATTGCGGCAGCCGCCAGGTTTCCTATCGCGACTCCGCGGTTTACGCAGAAGGCGTGAGCCTCGGCACCGCGGTCGCCATTTCGGGCGCGGCCGTCAGTCCGAACATGGGTTCGCTCTCCTCCCCCGTCTTCACATTTCTCATGGCGCTCTTCAATGCCCGCCTCGGATGGTGGCTCGGCAATCCGCGCGACGCCAGCGCCTATCGCAATCGCTCGCCGAAGAACAGCCTCGGCGCGCTGATGCGTGAGGCGCTCGGGCGTACCGACGACACCAGCTCGTATGTTTTTCTCTCCGACGGCGGTTTCTTCGAAAACCTCGGTCTGTACGAAATGGTCGCGCGCCGCTGTAAGCACATCATCGTCTGCGACGCTTCGGCCGACGGCAGTTACGGCTTCAGTGACCTGGGCAATGCGGTGCGCAAGATCCGCATCGACCTCGGCATCCCCATCGAGCTGAAGACGAAATACATCGCCCCCTCTGCGGGTGAGCGTCATGGCCGCTTCTGCGCCACGGGCCGCATTCTCTATCCCGACGTCGACGGAGTGAACAAAGTCGGCGGCGAGATCGATCGCGAAGACTATGAACGCCGCTGCGGGAAATTGATCTACATCAAGCCGGCCGTGTTCGAGAGCTGCCCTCCCGACGTGCGCAATTACCGCACCGAGCACGAGAGCTTTCCCCACGACACGACCGCCGATCAGTTCTTCAATGAATCACAGTTCGAGAGCTATCGCGCTCTCGGCCGCCACGCGGTGGGCGCGATCTGCGGCGATACGGTCGGCAAGGCCGCATGGACCGCGCCGAGCGTCTCGGCATTTTTCGACAAAGCATTCACCTACGTCGATGGCGCCGGAAACACGAGCGCCGACATTCCCGTCACCCGCGTCGGCGACATCGTCAAGTGGATGAACGACTCCCTCTGACCGTCCCATCAACCATTACAGGAGACAACCCATGGCGCTCTATGCATTCGACGGTACCTGGAATCGCGAACACGACCAGGCTCATTACAGCGAAAACTCGAACGTGGTGAAGTTCGCGAAGGCTTACGCCGGCCGCAAGTCGGTGTTTCAGAAGAACGGCGACGACGAGCACATCGTCGACGACGACAACAAGGCGTATTTCACCGGCCCCGGCACGCGGCACGGCTTCATTGGAAAGGCTCTCGGCGGTCTGATGGGACTCGGCGGCCGCACGCGTGTGGCCGAAGCGGTGAAGCGCGTCGAACGAAAATTCAGGGAAGGCGATTACGTCATCGACGTGGTCGGCTTCAGCCGCGGCTCCGCCATTGCGCTGCATTTCGTCAATGAACTGGCGGAAATCGGCTTCCTCCCCGGCCGCAACGACGAGCCGGTGCAGCCGCGAGTCCGCTTCCTCGGCCTGTGGGACACGGTGGCCGCATTCGGCATCCCGCGCGACATCGGTTTCCTCAAGTTTCAGAAGATCAATCTCTTCTGGCACCTCACCCTGCCCGCCATCGTCGATCATTGTTTTCACGCGCTGGCGCTCGACGAACGGCGCGCGTCCTTCCAGCCGACGCGCGTCAGCGGCGCGTATGAAGTGTGGTTCCGCGGCGTGCACTCAGACATCGGCGGCGGCAACGACAATGAAGGCCGCAACAACATCGCGCTGCGCTGGATGCTGCGCAAAGCGCTCTCTGTGCGCGTGCCGGTGGATGCGAATCTGGCGGATACGCTCGCCGTCGACGAAAACGCGACAGTCGGCCACAATTTCGATGTGATCGCCGACCCGTTCCGCAAAGTGCTGGAGACCGATTTCGGCCATTACACCGTGCGGCAGGCGGCGGACGCCAATCGCATGCAGAACCTGCCTGTGGGCTGTCCGGTGGAGAGCGCGGTGTTCGAA
>JALYOB010000652.1 GCA_030857085.1 Acidobacteriota bacterium
GTCGAGGGGTCCCCTTCCGACGGGCAATGCTCCGCGCGAGGCAGGGGATCCCTCGACTTCGCTCGGGATGACACGGAAGCGAAACCGCTCTGGCAACTCGCCACACGCCACACGCCACGATCTATGAGCCGCAAACTTCAATACGACACATGGCTGTTCGGCACCGCGACGCTGATCGTGGTGGTCGGGCTGGTCATGATCTACAGCGCGTCCGCGATGATTGCGACGCAGCGGTGGGGGCACGGCTCGTACTTTTTCCTCACGCGCCAGCTCGCGTTCCTCGGCGCCGGTTCGCTGGCGATGCTGTTCCTCATGCACGTCAATCCGGCGATGCTGCGGAACCGTCGCGTCGTGACGAGTGCGCTCGCGTTCGTCGCCTTCCTGCTGATCGTGGCGCTCTTTCAGTCGCCCATCAACGGCACGCATCGCTGGATTCATCTGCCGGGATTCCAGCTGCAGCCTTCCGAGTTCGCGAAGCCCGCGCTCGTGCTCTTCATTGCCTCGTTTCTGGCGCGCCGGGAAGAGCGAATCAACGACCTCACCACCACTCTGTTGCCGCTCGGTTTCGTCCTCGCGCTCATCGCCGGCCTCGTGCTGTTAGGCCGTGACTTCGGTACGGCGTCGACGCTCATCCTCGTTGCGTGCGGGATGATCTATGCGGCCGGTATCAGCATGCGTTACATCGCGCTGATCGGTTGTGCGCTCGTGCCGCTCGGCGGCTACTTTGCGCTCAGCGCCGCGTACCGCCGCGAACGTCTGCTCACGTTCCTCAATCCTGAAGCCGATCCGCTGGGCAAAGGCTTTCAGGCGATGCAGTCGCTGATCGCGATCGGCACCGGCGGCTTTCACGGACTCGGCATCGGCAACGGGAGGCAGAAGCTCTTCTTCCTCCCCGAGCCGCACACCGATTTCATTTTCTCGATCGTCGGCGAGGAGCTCGGCTTCATCGGCGCCGTGTTGCTCCTCAGCGCATTCGCCTTGCTCGCGTGGCGCGGCTTCCTCGTCGCGCGCTACAGCCAGGATCGGTTCGCATTCTTCGCGGCGGTCGGCTGCACGCTCATGATCGCAATTCAGGCGCTGATCAACGTCAGCGTCACGCTCTGTCTTCTTCCAACCAAAGGCCTGCCGCTGCCGCTCGTGAGTTACGGCGGGTCGTCTCTCATCGTGAGCCTCATGGCGGTCGGGCTCTTACTCAACTTCTCACAACAATCAGGCTGACGAAAGGGCGGGTGTGATGGGTGTGAAATCGAATGTCATCCTGAGCCGCGAAGACGGCGCGCTCGTCGTGCGGCCCCTCATGGCGACGACGCCCCGCCGTTTCCCCTCGCCCCGCCTGCGGGGAGAGGGTGGCGCGCAGCGCCGGGTGAGGGGCCGTCATTCGCAGCACAACACGTTCATCGCGCACGGAGGTGCGGCATGACCACACTCATGATCGGCGGCGGCGGGACCGGTGGACACATCTATCCCGCGATTGCGATTGCGCGCGAGTACCTTGCGCGCGATGCGTCGCGCAAGGTCGTATTCGTCGGAACCGAAAAAGGTCTCGAAAAGAACATCGTTCCGAAGGCCGGCTTTCCGCTCGAGTTCATCAACGTCGGCGGATTGAAAGGCAAAGGCGGGCTCGATCTGCTGCGCAATCTCGCGCGGCTGCCGCTCGGCTTCATCGACGCATGGCGCGCCGTTGGACGTCATCGTCCGAACGTCGTCCTCGGCGTCGGCGGCTATTCATCGGGACCGGTGCTCGTCGCCGCGATGTTGCGCGGCGTGCCGACCATCATTCACGAATCGAACGCTTTCCCCGGCGTTGCGAATCGCATCGTGGCCCGCTTCGTCACCGTGGCCGCAGTCGCATTCGACGAAGCGCTCACACGCATGCGTGCGAAGAACGGCGTCGTCACCGGCAATCCCATTCGCCGCGAGTTCTTCGAAGCAAAGCGCCACACGAGTGACAGCCGCCGCCAACGCCTGCTCGTGTTCGGCGGCTCGCAGGGATCGCGCGTGCTCAACGACGCGATGACCGGTGCGCTGCTGTTCCTCGCGCGCCACAAAGACTCGCTCGAGATCGTGCATCAGACCGGGCCGAACGAACTGGAGAAAGTGCAGCACGCGTATCAGCAGTCTGCGTTCTCCGACGCGCGTGTGGTGCCGTATCTCGATCCGATGTCGGACGAGATTGCAGCGGCCGATCTCGTGGTCTGCCGCGCCGGCGCGATGACGATCGGCGAGCTCGCCGCCGTCGGACGCGCCGCGGTGCTCGTGCCGTTCGCCGCGGCGACGAACAACCATCAGGAGCTGAACGCGCGCGTCGTCGAGCGGGCGGGCGGCGCGGTCGTCATCACCGAGGCCGAGCTGACGCCGGAGCGACTCGCGGGTGCGATCAGCGACGTCGTGAGCGATCCGCAGCGCGCCGCGAGGATGGGAGAGGCGTCAAAAACAATGGCTACGCCCGCAGCGACGAAAACCATTGTCGATTTGGTCGAGAAAATACAGAGAAACTAATTGCGTCTGCAGCAGCTCAAACTTAAAATCCTGAATTAACGCGCCACGACCGTAATGAATTTTAGTCAAATTAAAAACATCCATTTCGTCGGCATCGGCGGGATCGGAATGAGTGGCATCGCCGAGATCCTGGCGCGAGCCGGGCACTCGGTGTCGGGATGCGATTTGAAACGCTCGCCGGCCACCGAGCTCCTCGAGCGGCGCGGCATCCCGGTGGCGATCGGACACGATCCGTCACACGTCGAAGGGCAGGACGTCGTGGTCATGACTGCCGCGGTGAAGGGCGTCAACGACGAGCTCGAGGCGGCGCGGCAGCGCGGCGTCCGCATCGTCCGCCGCTCCGAGGCGCTCGGCGCCCTCGTGAACGCGAAACGCGCCGTCGG
>JALYOB010000653.1 GCA_030857085.1 Acidobacteriota bacterium
GGCCTCTGGTCGTCGCCTCTACGCCCGACTCAGTTCGGGATCGTGAAGCAGAACGTGCTGCCTTCGCCGAGGTTCGAGTCGACGGTGAGCTGCCCGCCCTGACTTTCCACCAGCCGCTTCGCGAGATACAGACCGTATCCCGGGCCGCCGCCGCGAGGCTTATCGAGCTTGCTCATGCCGCCGAGCTCGAACACCTGACTGATGTAGCGCGAATCGATTCCGGTTCCGTTGTCGCGCACGCAGACGCGCACGCCGTTCGCCTCGCCGCTGCAGTCGATCGCGATCTCGCGCTCGCCCTTCGGACGGTCGGTGAAAAAGAGCGCATTCGCGATCAGCACACCGATCGCCTCGCGCATCTTTTCCGGATCGACATTCACGACCGGAAGATCGGGCGCGACGTCGACGCGCACGCCCCCCTCTTCGATCTGGAAGTTGTACTTGAGGATCACTTCCTCGATCACCTCGCGGAGCGGCGTCGGCTTGCGCGCGCTCGGACGCGAGAGCAGCTTCACCATGTGCGACATCTCGTCGAGCACGCGCTTCATGTACTGCGCGCTCGAGCGGATGCGCCTCAGGAAATCCTGACCTTCCTCGTCGAGCTTCTCGAGGTAATCGCTGAGCAGGAGGTCACTGAACCCGTCGACGGCGAAGATGGGCGACTTCAGGTCGTGCGAGAGCACGCTGAAGAAGCGCACCAGCTCGTCCTGCGTGACCGGCCTTTCTGCCGCGGGGCTCTGTTCCAGCGTATCGATACGGCACCTCCAGAGTGCGCCACCGCTGCAACGCCCATACCGGCCCGCTACCGCTTGCGAAATGCGGCGATCTGCCCTTCGCCGAGGACTTCCGCACTTCCATCCGCATCAATCACCAGAGCCGTTTTCGCCGGAATGCCGATGCCGAGGTTCACGTGCGGCAACGACATCAACCGGCGCAGCGCGACGTCGTTCTCCGGCACGAACGCGGTGTCGATGGCGGTATTCGCGAGCCAGCCCAGCGCAGGCAACGCGCTCGAGCCGCCGCGCATGTCGCGCGCGGACACGCCGAACGACGAAGCAGCCGCGCCGATCGCGGCGACGATCGTGCCGTTCGCCGCCGCCTCGCGCAGCACACTCTCCGCCGTCGACTCGCGCAAGGTCTCGAGCAGATTGTTCGTCACGCCGCCGCCGAGGTAGACCATGCCGGCGGTGGAGATGGTGAAGAGATTCTTCGGACGGCGCACGTCGCGTCCGCGATACATCGGCACGTTGATCACTTCGACGTTCGGATCGATGCCGCGCAGATAGGCGCCGAAGTGGACGCCGTACTCCGCCGATCCGGAGGCGGTCGGCAGGAACGCAATCGTGCGCTTGTCTCCCGGCAAACGCGCGAGCAGGAGCTCGTCGATCTCGCGCGTCTCCCCAAACGAAAACTCGCCACCGCCGATCAGAACGAGCGTCGTAATCGGGGTGGCGAGAGGAACCTGCAGCTTCACGGCGTTACGCGCGACCGCGCCAGACTTTTTCGATCATGCCGCCCATGTCGGACGGCGCTTTGACGACGTGAATGCCGGCGGCGACCAGCGCCTTCATCTTCTCTTCCGCGGTGCCCTGACCGCCGCTGATGATCGCGCCGGCATGCCCCATGCGGCGTCCCGGAGGAGCGGTCTGTCCGGCGATGAACGCGACGACCGGCTTGGTCACATTGGTCTTCACGAACGCCGCCGCCTCTTCTTCCGCGCTCCCGCCGATTTCACCGATCATAATGATCGCCTCGGTCGCAGGATCAGCTTCGAAGGCCGCGAGGCAGTCGATGAAGTTCGTGCCCGGCAGCGGATCGCCGCCGATGCCGACCGCGGTCGACTGGCCGATGTTGCGCGTCTGTCCAACCGCCTCGTACGTCAGCGTTCCGGAGCGGGAGACGATGCCGATCGGTCCCGGCTTGTGAATGTGGCCGGGCATGATGCCGATCTTCGCCTGATCCGGCGTGATGATGCCGGGGCAGTTCGGGCCGATGAGGCGCGACGGCGCTTTCCCTTCGGCCACGCGCATCGCGTTCGTTTTGCGCAGGAAGTCATGCGCGCGAATCATGTCGTTGACCGGGATGCCTTCGGTGATGCAGATGATCAGTTCGATCCCTGCGTCGGCCGCTTCCATCACCGCATCCGCGGCGAACGGCGGCGGCACGAAGATCAGCGAGCAGTTCGCGCCCGCTTTCTCGCGCGCCTCGAGGACGGTGTTGAAGACCGCAAAGCCTTCGTGCGTCGTCCCGCCCTTGCCCGGCGTGACCCCGCCGACGACCTGCGTTCCGTAATCGCGGCAGCCGATCGCGTGGAAAGTCCCCTCGCGTCCGGTGATGCCCTGGACGATTACTTTGGTGTTTTTGTCTGCCCAGATAGCCATTTCGAGTTCCTCGGAGTTCCTCGGAGTTCCTCGGAGTTCCTCGGAGTGTTTTCCCTCATGCCGAGGAACTCCGAGGAACCGAGGAACTCCGAGGAACTGCTGTGTTCTATTTACCCTGCGCCGCCGCCACAACCTTCGTGGCCGCGTCCCACATCCCGTCCGCGGTGATGAGCGGGAGCCCCGATTTCGCGAGGATTTCTTTGCCCAGCTCGACGTTCGTCCCTTCGAGACGGACGACCACCGGCACCGGCAATCCCACTTCGCGCGACGCGCTCACCACGCCCTCGGCGATGCGATCGCCGCGCATGATGCCGCCGAAGATGTTGATCAGGATCGCCTTGACGTTCTTGTCGCTGAGGATGATGCGGAAGGCGTTCTTGACCTGTTCGGCGCTCGCACCGCCGCCGACGTCCAGAAAGTTCGCCGGCTCTCCGCCCGCGAGTTTGACGATGTCCATGGTCGCCATCGCGAGACCCGCGCCGTTGACCATGCAGCCGACGTTG